>CAJYBQ010000006.1 GCA_913064755.1 uncultured Alphaproteobacteria bacterium | reverse complement strand
CCCGTTCGCGACGGTCGGGGTAGCAGCCCAGGACGCGCAGGCGGTTCGTGTGCGCTTCGAGCAGCGAGAGGGCCCGGGCCACGGCCGGGTCCTGCAGGTTGCCCTCGACGTCGAGATAGAAGAGGTACTCCCAGGCGCTGTCCGGCAGCGGGCGGCTCTCGAGCTTGCAGAGGTTCAGATCCTCCTGGGCGAAGCCCTGGAGGCAGGTGGCGAGGGCGCCGCGGCGATGATCGGTCGGCAGCAGGAACGAGGTCTTGGCCGGAAGGCGCGGGTCGACGGCCTCGGGCCCGGGGGGGGGCCCGGGGGCGGCCCGGCGGGGGGCCCGGCCGGGGGCGTTGGGGGCGGCCAGGCGGGACCGCGGCGTCAGGCCGAAGGCCACCAGCCTGGCGCGACCCAGCGTTGGCGGATTGGCGAAGAAGGCCGTGTCGGTGGGGTTGGCGCCGGGCCAGCCGCCCTCGATGTAATCAATGCCCAACTGGTCCAGCGAACGGGCAATCGTGCGCTTGTCCTCGACCGAGAAATCGACGCCACGGGTCTGGGCCCCGTCGCGCAGGGTGGTATCGAACAGGTAAAGGCGGTCTTTGGTCATGATGCTGAGTCTTCAATACACAAGGGAAGGCCGTTTCCGGCCCGGTTGCCATAAGGGCTGCGTGCCGCCAAGGCAAGGGTGGGGTACGTAACCGTCCCCTGCCCGGCCAGGGCATCGGTCGTGAATCGCAGGTTGCGGCGGACGTCCGTCGGCGCCGGAACCTAGCCGGTAATTCGTTCCGGCAGGGTCGTGGCCGGGGGTGTGTTGCGACTGCGTTCTCTGGTTATGGCCCCGTCGATGATGGTCATGCCGATGCCGGGCAGGTTCCCCTGTTCGATGGATTCCAGCATGTTGCGGCCCGGCGCGTGCTGCGCCTGGTCCATCAGCACGAAATCCGCCGCCATGCCGACCTCGACCAGGCCGGTATCCAGTTCGCGCATCCGGGCGGTATTGCCGGTGGCAAAGCAGAATGCGTTCTCCGCCTTCACGTCGCCGAAGGACGCCAGCAGCGCGATCATGCGCAGGATGCCCAGCGGCTGCACGCCGGACCCTGCGGGGGCGTCCGTGCCCAGGATGACCCGTTCCAGCTGTCCGATCTCCCGCGCCGTGTTCATGGCCAGCAGGGCGGCGCGTTCGTTGCCGTTGTGGACCAGTTCGATGCCGCGCCCGCATTGCTCGCACAGGCAGACGATCTGGTCGTCGGGCAGGGCCGTGTGGCCCCCGTTGATATGGCCGATGATGTCGGCATCCGCCTCCAGCACCACGTCCTTGTCGATCAGGCCGGACCCGGGGATCGACGGGCCACCGGTATGGATGGTGGACTGGATGCCGTACTTCCGCGCCCAGGCGACCATCTGCTTGGCCTTGTCGCCCGCCTTCACGGACCCCAGACCGACTTCGCCCAGCAGTTTCACGCCAGCGTCGGCCAGATCCTTGAAGGCGTTTTCGTCCATGCCTTCCTCGATCACCGGCGCGCCGCCGTGGACCTTGACACCGGAGGGGCGGAAATTCTCGTACCAGCGCTGCGACGCGATCGCCAGGGCCTTCAGCCCGATGATGTCCTTGGGCCGACCCGGCAGATGCACCTCACCGGCCGAGATCATGGTGGTGACGCCGCCATGCAGGCAGGAATCGATCCAGCTGATCTGTGACTGGCGCGGGGTATAGTCGCCGATCACCGGGTGCACGTGGCTGTCGATCAGGCCCGGCGTCAGCGCCGTGCCATGGGCATCGACCTCGATATCCGCCTGGTCCGTATCCAGGTCCTTCGCCCGCCCGATGGCCGCAATCCGGCCATCCAGCGCCACGACACAATCGGCGTCGAGGATCGGCTTTTCCAGATCGCCGGACAGCAGCAATCCGATGTTCCTGATGACGAGCTTGCTGGGCATTGCATTCTCCCGCTGGGCATTGAGGCACCCCGGAGCCTAGTTCATCTGGTGCGGTGCGGAAATGCCCGATATTGGGGCGCATGCGGGCGCGGCATCAGATGGCGGCAACAAGGGATGCAAGAATTTCATTGCGAAACATGGGGGTTTTCTGTGCAGGAATCCGAATTTCATGTTTCCCCGTGTTCAGAAAGCCAGCCTCACAGCAACTCCATATCCAGGATCGCGCCCAGGTCGGTGAGTGCCTGCGCCGCACCCGTCACCTTGATGGTCTGCATGCCGAGCGCCTTCGCCGGTTTCAGGTTGATGCCCAGGTCGTCCAGGTAGACCGCTTCCGACGGGTCGATGCCGATCTCGCGGCAGGCAAGGCGGTAGATTTCCGGGTCGGGCTTGCGCAGGTTCACCTTCGACGACTCGATGACGATCTGGAACCGGGCCATGACTTCGGCCACGGCGGCGGCCTTTTCACTGTCGCTGCTGATGCCGGGGCCGTGACCGGCGCGGACATTGTTGGTGATGCAGGCGCAGATGCGGTCCTTGCGGATCATGTCCAGGGCCCGGACCATTTCGGGGCGCAGGCTGCCGGACAGCAGCGCGATCACGTCCTTGCCGGGGATCGGGTGGCCGATGGCGGTGCTTTCGGCCAGGAACAATCCGTCGAAGGTGTCCAGGTCCACGTCGTTGCGTTCGAACTGCGCCCAGGCATTGTCATCGGGACTGGTGGCATTGATCTGGCGGATGGTGCCGACGGGCATGCCCCTGGCGGTCTCGTATTCCGCGAACCGTTCGAACGGGCTGGAGGTGAAGACACCGCCGAAGTCCCAGATGACGGCCTTGATCGCTGCATTGCCCGGCGCGGTGCCCGTTGTCTTGCTCATGGATTGTATTCCTCCCCCTCCACCGGCTCGGTGAGGAAATGCCGGCCTGCCCGGTCCTCCACCTCGACCACCCACAGATCCGGGTCGGTCGCCAGTCGGCGCTGAATATAGCTGTCGGCCTGCGCAACAGGAACCGGGTCGATGCCGGATGATTTCAGCCATGTCCGCTCCCCGTCCAGATAGCCGGGTGAATAGACGGTGGCATGGCCTGCCGGGCCTTCCACCTGCAGCAGCACGCTGCCCGCTTCCTCCGCACCACGTCGGACCAGGTAGGCGAAGCCACCCTGCGCACGCACGCTGCGCAGGTAGGCGGCGACCCATATCTCGGCCTTCAGACGGGCGGTCATGTGCGATCCCATGTTGAACCATGCCCCGCCTGCACGTCAGAATGCGCGAAACAGCAAACGGTGGGGGAGGCGAGGAACATGGGCGATCCGTCATACATGTCGGCGCGGGAACTGGTCGCGGCCATTGGTGACCAGACCTTGCGGTCGGAGGAACTGCTGGATCATTACCTTGATCGGCTGGACCGGTACAACGGGCAGATCAACGCGGTGGTGACAACCGACCCGGATGCCGCCCGCGCCCGCGCCCGTGCCGCAGATGCCGCCGCCGCGCGCGGTGAGAGCTGGGGGCCGCTGCATGGCCTGCCGATCACCGTGAAGGACACGTTCGAGGTCGTGGGCATGACCTGCACCGCCGGTGCGCCGGAACTGAAGGACCACCGGCCGGCCCGCCACGCGACGGCGGTGGAACGGCTGATCGAGGCCGGGGCGATTGTCTATGGCAAGTCCAACACCCCGATCTGGGCCGGCGACCTGCAGACCTACAACGACGTGCATGGCACCACGAACAACCCCTGGGACGTGACGCGGTCGCCGGGTGGATCATCGGGCGGATCGGCGGCGGCGCTGGCGTCCGGCTTCACGGCCCTGGAACTGGGATCCGACATCGGCGGGTCGATCCGCAATCCGGCACATTTCTGCGGCGTGGTCGGACACAAGCCGAGCTTCGGCGTGGTGCCGATCCGGGGGCATGTCCCGGGTCCGCCGGGCCATCTGACCGGGGCCGACATCGGTGTCGCAGGACCGCTGGCCCGCAGCGTCGACGACCTGGAACTGGCGCTGGACGTCATGGCCGGGTCGGACATGCTGGACCGGTCGGCCTGGCACCTGAAGCTGCCCGACGCCCGGCACGAGGCCATTCGGGACTACAGGGTCGCGGTCTGGTCCGACGATGATTTCTGTCCCGTCGACCCGGTGGTGCGCGACCTGGTCGAAGGTGCAGGCTCGGCACTGGCGGAGATGGGGGCGGACGTGGACTTCACGGCCCGCCCCGACGTCGACATGCAGGACTCCCACGAGGTCTATTACACCCTGCTGGCGGCGGAACTGGGGGCCAGCCTGCCGGACAGCATGCGCCGCAGGATGCGGGAGAACCCGCCCGCCGCCGATGACCGTAGCCACGAGGCGATCTTTGCCCGCGGCACCGTGCTGGACCATGCCGGCTGGCTGCAGATGAACGAACGCCGGGCCATGCTGCGCGAAATGTGGAACCGGTTCTTCGGCGACGTGGACGTGCTGCTCTGCCCGGTCATGCCGCGCGCCGCGATCCCGCATGACCAGAAGGGCGGTGTGGGCAGCCGCACGGTGGAGATCGGCGGCAGGACGCGCCCATACGTGGACATGATTGTCTGGTGCGGCCTGACCTGTGGCGTCTACCTGCCCGCCACCGTGGTGCCGGTCGGCATGACCAACGAAGGCCTGCCGGTGGGCGTGCAGGTCGTGGCCAACTTCATGGACGACCGCACGGCGCTGCATGTCGCCCGTCACCTGGAGAAGGCATTCGGCGGGGTGACACCGCCCCCCGGCTTCGCCACGTGAGGACAGCGCCATGAAAGTGGCTGTCCTGGGGGGTGGCCACGGTGCCCATGCCGCCGCCGCCGACCTGTCCGAACAGGGCCACCAGGTCCGGTTCTGGCGGCGTGACGGGGCGGCGCTGGCACCCCTGCTGAAGACCGGTCGCCTGACCCTGACGGACGCGGCAGGCAGCCGTGACGTGGCGCTGCATTGCGTGACGGCGCACATCGGGGAGGCGGTGGCCGGGGCGGATCTGATCCTGATGCCGGGGCCGGCCACGGCGCAGGTCGATATCGCCCGTGCCATGGCCCCGCATGTCGGTGACGGACAGGGCATCCTGATGCCACCGGGCAGCTTCGGCACCTGGCTGGTGGTCAACACGCTGCGCCAGCGCGGTTGTGCGGCGGACGTGCTGGTCGGCGAATCCGGCACCCTGCCGTGGCTGGCGCGGATGCAGGGGCCTGCGGAAGTGGCGATAGTCACCCGCGCCACACGCCTGCCCACGGGGGTCTTCCCCCACGCGCGGGCCGATGCGGCCTTCGACCTGTTTCAGCGGGCATTCCCTGTGATCGAGCGGCTGACCGATGGGCTGGACGGCGCGCTGATGAACGCCGGGCCGATCATCCATCCGCCGCTGATCCTGATGAACGCCGGTCCCATCGAACATTTCGACCATTGGGACATCCACAACGAAGGCACCCAGCCCGCGATCCGCCGGGTCACCGATGCGCTGGATGCCGAACGGATCGCGGTGCGCGAAGCCCTGGGCTATGGCGCGCCGCATTTCCCGCTGGCCGACCACTACGACGACAGCCGTCCGGAATGGATGTACGGCCAGGCCGCGCATGACCGGCTGGTGGTCAGCAGCCGCTGGCGGGAGAGCCTGGACCTGACCCGCCATCGCTACATGCGCGAGGACGTGGCCATCGGGCTGGCGTTCCTCGTCTCCGTGGCGCGCTGGGCCGGGGTTGCGGCCCCGGTCGCCACCGGCCTGCTGGCGCTGGCCAGTGCGATCAATGGGGAGGACTTCAGCCGGACGGGCCGCACGCTGGAGCAGCTGGGGCTGGCGCAACTGACCCCGGTGGCGCTGCAGGCGCGGTTGCGGGACGGGTTCTGATGCCCCGCGTGGCCCTGGTCGGGGCTGGCCGCATGGGGCGCGGGCTGGCGCATGTCTTTGCCTGGGGCGGCTGGCAGGTCGACCTGCTGGATACGAAGGACCGACCCGGCGCGGATAGGAAGGCCTTGCTGTTCGACGCGGCTTCGGAAGTGTCGCGCACCCTGCACCTGGTGGCGGACCTGGGGCTTTGCGCCCCGGACGCCGTGCCGCGCCTGCACGGACGCGTGCGCTACGGCGGCCGCGATGACCTGGCGGAAGCGCTGGGCGCGGCGGACCTGGTGATGGAGGGTGTGCCGGAAACCCGCGAGGCGAAGGCGGAGGCGCTGGGCATGGTCTCGGAACTCTGCGGCGCGGAGGCGGTGATCGCCTCCACCACCTCCACCATGCTCTCCACCGAACTGGCGACCCACGTGACGCATCCGGCGCGGTTCCTGAACGCGCACTGGCTGAACCCGGCCTACCTGATGCCGCTGGTGGAAGTCAGCCCGCACGATGGCACCGACCCGGACGTGCGTGACCGGCTGCTGGGCTGGTTGCGCGACATCGGCAAGGTGCCGGTGGTCTGCAAGGCCAGTCCCGGCTTCATCGTTCCCCGCATCCAGGCGCTGGCGATGAACGAGGCGGCGCGGATGGTGGAGGAAGGCGTGGCCAGCGCGGAGGACATGGACATCGCCATCCGCACCGGCTTCGGACCAAGGTTCTCCGTGCTCGGGCTGGTGGAATTCATCGACTGGGGCGGTGTCGATATCCTGCACCACGCCAGCCGCTACATGGTGGAGACGACGGGGGAGGACCGCTTTCGCGCGCCTGACATCGTCGGGCAGAAGATGGCGGAGGGCGCGACGGGCCTGCACGCGGGGCGCGGGTTCCATGACTATGCGAACGTGGACCGCGACGCCTACCAGCGGGACCGGATCAGGGATTTCGTGCAGGTGCTGGGCCTGCGGGACCTGCTGCCGCCGCCGAAGGACACATGACCCCTATTGTCGCCCGACATGACGGTTCCTGCCGGGTGGCGTGCCCGGGCCGGACCCGGCGCTGCGGCGCGGCGCACTTCAGATATTGATCACCAGCTTCCCGAAGTGGCCCGCGGCGCGCATGGTGTGATAGGCGGCCCTGGCATCCTCGAAGGCGAAACCCTGGTCGATGACGGGCTTCAGTTCGTGGGCCGCGATGGCGCGGTTCATGTCGGCGAACATCGCCCGGGATCCGACATAGATGCCGCGAATGGTGATGGATTTCCGCATGATCGAGGTCGGGCTGGCCTGTCCCGCAGCACCGGTCAGAATGCCGATCAGGCCGATAATGCCACCGACACGCACCGCGTTGACGGAACGGTCGAACGTGCCGGGTCCGCCGACTTCCACCACGCGATCAGCGCCCTTGCCGCCGGTCAGGTCCAGCACCGCTGCATCCCAGTCCGGGTTGGTGCGGTAGTTCACCGTCTCGCCGGCGCCGAGCGCGATCATCCGCGCCAGTTTCTCGTCCGACGCTGAGGTCACGATGGTCCGGACGCCCATCATGGTGCAGAACTGCTGTGCAAAGACGGAGACGCCGCCCGTGCCGAGCAGCAGCACCGTTTCCCCCGCCGTGATCGGTCGGGGCAGGGTCAGGGCGTGCCAGGCGGTCAGTGCCGCGCAGGGCAGGGTCGCCGCCTCGGCGTCCGTCAGATGGGCCGGGGTGGGGATGACGCCGCCTTCGGGCAGGATGACTTCCTCCGCCAGGACACCCTGGCGCGCGCCACCCAGGGCCGACGCCATGGCTGCGGCACTGATCTCCCCGGCCGTCCAGTCCTCGAAAAAGCAGGATGTCACCCGGTCACCGGGGCTCAGGCCGACCCCTTCACCCACGGCGGTCACGACACCTGCGCCGTCGGAATTCGGCACGGTCGGAAACGGCAGCTTGCGGGACACCGGGTCCTCGATGGTGGTCAGGTCGCGATAGTTGATCGAATTCGCATGCATCCGCACCCTGACCTGGCCGGGGCCGGGTGTCGGGGTCTCGCGCTCCGCCAGCTCGAGGCTATCGACACCGTCACCCGAAACGATTTCCCATGCGCGCATTTCAGTCTTCCAGTGCTGGTCAGGTGTCGGGGCGTGGTTCGCGGGCGAGAATAGACCGAAGCGGACGGAACGCAAAAGGGCCGCCCCGTCGCCAGCTTGGCGAACCGGGACGGCCCGTAGTGTCACTCGGAGTCTTCAGGCAGGCGGTCAGGCGCGACGACGACGTCCGCCGCGGCCCAGACCGATTGCCTTGGCCATCTCGGCACGCTTCTCGGCGTAGCTGGGGGCCACCATCGGGTAATCCGAAGGCAGGTTCCACTTGGCGCGGTACTCTTCCGGGGAGAGATTGAAGTTGGTGCGCAGGTAGCGCTTCAGCATCTTCAGCTTCTTGCCGTCTTCAAGGCAGATCAAGTAATCCGGCGTGATGGAGCGACGCACGGATACCGCGGGCTTCTGCTTTTCGGGCTCCGGTTCCGGGGCAACAGTACCAGCTGACGCTAGGGCAACGTGGATACGGTTGATCAGGTCAGGCAGTTCATCCGAAGCGACAACATTGTTGGAAACGTAGGCGGCAGTGACCTCTGTGGTCATTTCGAGCAGGTCGTGCTGCGACAACGATCCGTGGTCAGCCATGTTGGATGGCATATTGGTGACTCCTGTGTGTTCAATTCGTGTTGTGATTGATGATGACGACGCGGAGCGTCCTTGATTCGAGCCGAAACATAATGGCTTTTCCTGAAATGGAAAGTATTTCTTCTGAAAAACTCATGTCACTGAACAATTGTATCAACCATGGCGCGCGCGATGTTGCCCTGATGATACTGATCTTGCAGTTCTGACAGGCGGAAAATGGCCGATACCCGGTAAACGGGAAGTGTTGTCCCGCAATACCGGATAAGATGACGCAGGCCGCCCGGGGCGTGCTAGAATGGCGCAATGCCCAGCAACTAGGAGGCCCTGTCATGGCTGATGGAACCCGCCCCGTTTCTTCCGTTCGCGCGAATTGCAGTGATGCGGAATGGGACGCCCGTCTTGCGCTGGACGCAACCTATCGCATCTTTGACAAGCTTGGCTGGGTCGAATTGATCTTCAACCACATCACCTTGCGCGTGCCGGGGCCGGAACATCACATCCTGATCAATCCCTACGGACTCTGGTACCGGGAAGTCACCGCGTCGAACCTGGACAAGATCGATCTCGACGGAAACATCATCGGCGAGAGTGAATGGGGCATCAATCCGGCCGGCTACGTGATCCATTCCGCCATTCACGCGGCGCGGGAGGATGCCTGTTGTGTCATGCATACCCATACCACCAGCGGTGTCGCGGTTTCCTGCCAGGCCGAGGGGCTTTCGCCCGACAATTTCTACGGCTCCATCATCGGGGACCGGGTCGCCTATCACGATTTCGAAGGCATTACCTGCGACGTGGATGAACGCCAGCGGCTGGTCGCGAACCTTGGCAGCAAGAACTTCATGATGCTGCGCAATCACGGGCTGCTGACCTGTGGCCGGACGGCGGCGGAGGCATTCCAGCGGCTCTGGACCATGCAGCGCGCCTGCGACGTGCAGATCATGGCGCAGCAGGCAGGGCGTCCGCTGATCCCGCTGTCAGCGGAAGTGGTCGCCCGGTCGCAGCAGGTCACGGACAATTTCGAGGGCAAGGGCAAGCGGGCCGAGGACAGGATCTTCGACGCCCTTGTGCGGGACGTGGATCGGGTTGATCCTTCGTGGCGGGACTGATTCCTGTCCACCTGCCACCAATGGTGCCCGATACCCCATGCCGAAATCCGCACGTCTGAAGCTGGCCGATGACCTGATCCTGCGCCCCTTGTGGTGGGATGACAGGAAACGGATCGCCTTGCCCGAGCCGGTTCTGCCGCAGAAGGTCGACGTGGCGATCGTCGGGGGCGGTTACACCGGGCTGTCAGCGGCGCTGACGGCGGCCCATGGTGGCGCGACCGTGGTTGTCTTCGATGCGGAGGATCCGGGCGACGGCGCCAGCAGCCGCAACGGTGGCATGGTCGGTGACCGGCTGAAACCGTCCTTTCCGACGCTGGAGAAGACCTTCGGCACCGAACGGGCCAAGGCCCTGATGGCCGAACCGACCAATGCCGTGGACTACCTGGAACGGCTGATCATCGACCTGGGCATCGAGTGTGACTTCGGCCGGATGGGGCGCTATTACCCCGCCGCCAACCCGGCCCATTTTCGCGCCCTGGAGGCCGCGTTGCAGGCGGAGCAGGCCGCCCGTGGCGACATCGACGCAACGATGGTCAGCCGCGATGAACAGGCGCAGTTCCTGGCCAGCCCGCTCTATGCCGGCGGGCGTCTGCAGACACGTACCGGCGGGCTGCACCCGGCAAGGTTCCATGACGGGTTGATCGATGCCGCGCGCAATGCCGGCGTGGTCATCGCGTCCCGCACGGCGGTACTCGGGCTGGAGGAGGAAGACGATTTCATCCGCCTCGACACCGGCCTCGGCTATCTGAATGCCGGTCGGGTGCTGATCTGCACCAACGGCTATACCGGTGACCTGCAGCCGGACCTGCAGCGCCGGGTGATTCCCGTGACCAGTGCCATCGCGGCGACCGAGGAACTGGATCCGGCGCTGGTGGAACGGCTGATCCCCGGCGGGCGGATGATCACCGACAGCTTCAACCTGCTGAACTATTACCGCCCAAGTCCGGACGGCAGGCGCATCCTGCTCGGCACCCGTCCCGGCCTGTTCGCGGCCCGGCCGGGGCCACGGCTGGCGCAGTACATCGGCAATCGCATCGGGCAGATCTTCCCCGAGCTCGACGGCACCAGCATCACCCATTGCTGGTGGGGCAAGGTGGCCTTCAGCGTTGACGACTTCCCCAAGATCGGCCTGCAGGACCGGATCGGTCATGCGCTCTGCTACGGCGGGTCCGGTGTCGCCATGTCGGTCTGGCTGGGCCACAAGCTGGCGCAGAAGGCGCTTGGCGACCTCGCCGGCAGGACGGCCTTTGACGACATGCCGTTTCCCGGACGTTTCTACTACCGGTCCTGGCCATGGTTCCTTGGCCCGGCCATGGCGTGGTACGAGGCGAAGGACCGGCTGGCCGGGCGTTATCGGCGCGCGGCATGAAGGGGGCTGACCGGGCGACGATGATCCGGGTCTGGCACCTGGCCTGGCCGGTGATCCTGTCCAACATCACGACACCGCTGCTGGGGCTTGTGGACACGGCCGTGGTCGGGCGGCTGCCCGGACCCGAATACATCGGCGCGGTCGCGATCGGCGCGACCGCCTTCACCGGCATCTTCTGGATGTTCGGCTTCCTGCGCATGGGTACCACGGGGTTCGTCGCCCAGGCGGCGGGGGCGGACGATTTCACGGAAGTCCGCTCCATCCTGGCCCGCGCGATGCTGATCTCGCTGGTCTTCGGCGCCCTGCTGATCGGGTTGCAGCAGCCGCTCTGGTACGGCGCCATCGAACTGCTGGACCCCAGCGTGACCGTGCGGGAACTGGCGGAGCAGTATTTCTCCATCCGGGTCTGGACCGGCCCGGCGACGCTGGTGAACTACGCCCTGCTCGGGTTCTTCATCGGCATCCAGCGTCCGCGGCTGGCACTGGTCATCCAGATATGGCTCAACGGCGTCAACATCGTGCTGGACCTGCTGTTCGTCGTCGGGCTGGACATGGGCGTGCCGGGTGTCGCCTGGGCCACGCTGATCGGGGAATATTCCGCCGCCATCCTGGGGCTGGTGGTGGTCATGCGGGTCCTGCGGCCCCATGGCGGGCGCTTCGACTGGCAGAGCATTCTCGACCCGGCCCGTGGCCGCAAGCTGTTGAGTGCCAATTTCGACATCTTCGTGCGCAGTGCCTGCCTGATCATCACCTTTGCCTGGGCGACACGGGTGGGTGCCCGGCTGGGCGACCTGGCCCTGGCCGCCAACGCGATCCTGATGCAGATGGTGCATCTGCTGGCCTATGGGCTGGACGGTTTCGCCTTCGCGGCGGAGGCGCTGGTGGGTGGCGCCCTGGGATCACGCAGCCCGTCGGCGTTGAAGGAGGCGGTGACCGCCAGCACCATCTGGGCCCTGATCGTCGCGGTCGGCGTGTCCCTGGCCTACCTGTTCGCCGGCCCGTTGCTGATCGCGCTGATGACCGACCAGGCGGACATCCAGGCGACCGCCGAGGTCTACCTGATCTGGATCATCGTCTACCCGCTGATCGCCATCTGGTGCTACCAGCTCGATGGCATCTTCATCGGGGCCACACAGACGGCGGAGATGCGCAACGCGATGATCATGTCCCTGATGGTCTTCGCCATCGCGATCCTGATCCTGCCGGACATCCTGGGCAACCACGGCCTCTGGGCCAGCCTGAGCATCTTCAACGTGGCGCGGACGGTGACGCTGGCGGGATACTACAGAAGGATCGAAAAACGGGCAGTTGCCTGAATCGAAGGCAGCATTCCGGTGATCCGGTCAAACGGCGGAGAGACCCTGTGACGGCTTCCCCGGCCCTCGGTGCCCCCGTCTGCCACAACGAAAAACCCCGCCACCCCGGGGAGGTGGGGCGACGGGGCGGTTCGCGCTGACGTCATTCTGGGGAGGAGAGAGCGGTCAGGCGCGAAGGTGCGTATTTTCAGGATCAAAAGGGCTTTCATCCAGAACCGTGATGCGATGCATCCGATCCAGAATTCTCATTTCAAGTTCCGTACCAGTTTTGGCGAGGTCCGGTTTCACCATCACCATCGCAAGCGATTTTCCTGTCCGGGGCCCATAGTTTCCGGAGGTTGCACGGCCTACAAGCTTTCCGTCCAGGTAAACCGGATTGTTCCCCAGCGCGTCCGCATCTGACACATCGTGCACTTCGACTGTTGCAAAAGCGTTGTCGAATCCGTGTTGCTGCCAGGCGACCAGGGCGTCGCGCCCGATGAAGTCACCCTTGTCGGGATGCACGAAGCGATCGAGGCCCGATTCATAGGCCGCGTATTCGATGGACAGTTCGGTGCCGACCATGCGGTACGACTTCTCGATCCGCAGCATGTCCATGGCGCGAATGCCGAACGGCTTCAGGCCCAGGTCCTGCCCGGCGTTCCACAGGGCATCGAAGATGTGGTTCTGATACTCGATCGGGTGATGCAGTTCCCAACCCAGTTCCCCGACGAAGTTCACCCGGCAGGCCATGGCCGGGGCCAGCCCGACATCGATCTGCTGTGCCGTCAGCCAGGGGAAGGCCGCGTTGGAGAAATCGGCATCCGACACCCGCTGCATCAGTTCCCGCGCCTTCGGACCGGCGATGACCAGCACCCCGTTCTGGTTGGTCATCTGGTCATAGCGGACAGAGCCGTCGGTCGGCATGTGCTTCTTCAGCCAGTCATGGTCCAGGCGCTGGTACGCACCGGCCGAGACCAGGTAGAAGCTGTCGGGCGCTTCCCGGACGACGGTGAATTCGGAATGCACGCCACCGCGGCTGTTGAGGGCGTGACAGAGGCCGATGCGGCCGACGCGGGGCAGTCGGTTGGCCAGCAGGCTGCGCAGGAAATCCAGCGCGCCGGGGCCGGAGATGCGGCACTTGGCGAAGGCGGTCATGTCCAGGATGCCGACGTTTTCCGCGACGTTCAGTGCCTCGTTCTTCACATGCTCGAACCAGTTGGAGCGACGGAACGACCAGTCGTCTTCCTGCGCCACGCCCTCGGGCGCGAACCAGTTGGCGCGTTCCCAGCCGAACTTCTGCCCGAAGACGGCACCCAGGTCCTTCAGCCGGTCATAGCAGGGGGCGGTGCGCAGGGGGCGACCCGCCTCCCGCTCCTCGTCCGGGAAGTGGGTGACGAAGACGTTGGCGTAGGCTTCCTCGTTCTTCACCTTCAGGTAGGACCTGGTCGCGTAGTCACCGTACCGGCGGGGATCGACGCCCAGCATGTCGATGCTCGGTTCGCCTTCCACGATCCATTCGGCGAGCTGCCAGCCGGCACCGCCTGCAGCCGTGATGCCGAAGCTGTGGCCTTCGTTGAGCCACAGGTTCGGCTTGTCCCAGGCCGGGCCGATGATCGGGCTGCCGTCCGGCGTGTAGCAGATGGCGCCATTGTAGACCTGTTTCACGCCGACCTCGCCAAAGGCGGGGACGCGGAAGATGGCGCTTTCGATATGCGGCTCCAGCCGCTCCAGGTCTTCCTGGAACAGTTCGAACTCCGCATCCGGGGCCGGGCCATCAACGTAGCAGGCGGGCGCGCCCTTCTCGTAGGGGCCGAGCAGCAGGCCACCGCGTTCCTCGCGCATGTACCAGGACGCATTGGAATCGCGCAGCACGCCCATTTCCGGCAGCCCCTGTTCCTTGCGGGCAACGATGTCGGGATGGGCCTCGGTAACGATGTACTGGTGCTCCACCGGGATGACCGGGATCTTCAGGCCCAGCATCCGGCCGGTCTGCTGCACGAAGTTGCCGGTGGCGGAAACCAGGTGCTCGCAGGTGATCTCCCCCTTGTCGGTCGTGACCTTCCATTCGCCGGACGCGGTGCGGTCGATGGCCGTCACGCGGGTCTGGCGATAGATCGTGGCACCGCGCTGGCGGGCCCCGGTGGCAAAGGCCTGGGTCAGATCGGCGGGCTGCACGTAGCCGTCATCGGGATGCTGGATGGCGCCGACGAGGTCGTCGGTGGTGCACAGCGGCCAGATTTCCTTCACCTGCTTCGGCGTCAACTGGCGCACGTCGACGCCAATGGTCTCGGCCACGCCTGCATATTGCAGGTATTCGTCCATCCGCTCCTTCGACGAGGCGAGGCGGATGTTGGAGACCCGGCGCAGGCCCACGTCCTGACCGGTCTCTTCCTGCAGTTCGCCGTACTGCCTGACGGAATACTTGTGAATCTGGCCGACCGAATAGGACAGGTTGAACAGCGGCAACAGCCCGGCCGCGTGCCAGGTGGACCCGGACGTCAGCTCGTTGCGCTCCAGCAGCACAACGTCCGACCAGCCCTTCTTCGCGAGGTGGTAGAGCGTCGAGACACCGACGACACCGCCACCAATCACTACTGCCCGCGCATGGGTCTTCATTGCGCCTGTCCTCCAACAGAAGAATTCATCCCCTTGTTCATGCTACGGCACCTGCGCGCGGGATGCGCCGCGACCGACCCGGACTGGCACGCGCGCGACATGGCCGGTGGCAAGGTGCCTGTAGATGTTGTCGATGCCCATCAGCGAATGCCATTGGCGCGTTGCAGGGTGCGGACATAGGCGATGATGCTGGCCGTTTCCGCCGGCGACACGTCGGCAACGGGAGGCATGGACCCGAACTTCCAGTGATGCTGCCGCACGCCGTTGCGGACGGCCAGCACGAAGGCGCCATCGGCATGATGGCCGGGTTCGTAGATCCTGTGTACCAGGGGTGGCCCTCCCGGGCCGCCGGCGGCGTTGCTGCCGTGACAGGCCACGCAGGCCCGCTCGAAGACCCTTTCGCCCGCTGCCGCCTGGCCCGTCAGCGTCGGGACGATGACATTCACCTGGTGCGCCAGCGCCGCCGAGGGCGGTGAGGTGGTCTCGCGTCCCAGCAACAGCCAGGCAAGCGCGGCGACCGTCAGGCCGCCGATCACGGTGGCGATGACAATGGAAGTCTTCATGCGGTTTCTCGATCCGTCCCGGGTCCATGTTCACCACCCGGTCGGGGTGGCGATTGAACCGTCGCGCTTCCAGTGGCTGGAAGGTCAAGGTCGGACCGCTGCCCGCCGCGGGAACGTGGCCGGTTGCGATCACCGGCCACCAGGCAGCGGGGGGAACCACGGATGCAGCAGCACCATGGTTCCCCCGTGCACGTGTCCCGGATGCGGGGTGCTCAGGCTCGGGCTCCGGTTCGGGCTCAGGCCCGGGCGCGTCTTCTGCCACCGATGAAGGCTGTCGCGATGCCCGGTGTGGCCACCACCAGGGCGATCAGGCTCAGTTCCGTATGGTTGAACCCGATCATGTCGCCCCCGGGGGCAGCGAAGATCAGGCCGCCGACGAACAGGCTGGCCCTGGCGACGACGGACATCACCCCTTCGCCCAGCGTGCCGATACCGATCAGGTAGCCTTGCAGGGATGCGGCAACCATCAGGATGCCCAGCACTGCCGTGCCGCAGACCACCAGCACCTCCAGCGTTCCCGCGTTGCCCAGCAGTGCCGGGTTGAACACGAAGAAGAACGGAATGAAGTAGATGATGGAACCGATCCGCATCGCCTCGAAACCGGTCTGCATCGGTTCCGACCGGGCCACCGACGCCGCGGCGGATGCGGCTAGTGCCACCGGCGGCGTGATGAAGGAAAGCATGCCCCAGTACAGCAGGAACATGTGGACACTCATCGGGTCCAGCCCGGCCTCGATCAGGGCCGGGGCCAGGATGATGGCCAGGAAGATGTAGGCCGCCGTGACGGTCATCCCGATGCCGAGGACAAAGCTTGTCACCGCGCCCATCAGCAGCAGGACCAGGGGGTGGCCACCGGCGAGGTAGACCAGGTCGTTGGTCAGGGTGCCGGTCATGCCCGTGGCCTGCAACGCACCGACGATCAGGCCGACGGCGGCGAGCAGGCTGGCCAGTTCCGCCAGCAGGCAGCCGGTCGCGTAGATGAACTGCTTCAACCTTGCCCAGGTGAGGCGGTGCTTCGGGTTGAACTGGTTGATGATCAACAGCAGGGCGGTGGCATAGAACGGTGCCTGTGCCTCCCGCTTCATGTAGATCAGCATGAAGACCAGCAGGGCGAAGACGAACAGGTAATACCAGCCTTCCAGCATCACCTTGCGGACGGACGGCAGTTCCGCGCGCGGCAGGCCTTCCAGCTTGTTCTCCGCCGCGTAGGCGTCGATCTGCATGAACAGGCCGAGGTAGTAGAGGATCGAGGGAATCGCCGCCGCCATGGCCACGTCGATGTAGCGGACCTGCAGGAAGTCGGCCATGACGAAGGCGGTGGCCCCCATGATCGGCGGCATCATGACGCCGCCGGTGGAGGCACAGGCCTCGATCGCGCCGGCGGTCTTGGGCCGGATGCCGATGCGTTTCATCGCCGGGATGGTCAGTGACCCGGTGGTCAGCACGTTGGTGACCGGCCCGCCGGACATGGATCCGAACAGGCCGGAGGAGAAGATCGCCACTTTCGCCGGGCCGCCGCGGACATGGCCGAGCAGGGCAAAGGCGAAGCTGATGAAGAACTGGCCCGCGCCGGTATAGATCAGCGCCACGCCAAACAGCAGGAAGCCGAAGACCAGCAGCGCGAATGCCTTCATCGGAATGCCGAGAAAGCTTTCCTCCGAGAACATGTGGAATGCCGCCGTGTCCAGGAACGGGCGGCTGAGACCGGACACGACCTGCGGTACCTGGTCGGCATAGATCGGGTAGAGGGAGATGACGAGCACGATGAAGAACACCGCCGGGCCACCCGCGCGTCGGCCCGCCTCCATGATCACCATCCACATGACGACGCTGACCCACATGCCATGCAGGGGGGCTGCATATTCCCAGGCCTCCAGCAGGATCGCTTCCGCGAACCAGACGTAATAGCTGGTGAGAACCAGGGTAAGGACCGTCAGGGCGATGGCGTAGAACGGTACCCGGGATGTCGGAGACCGCCTGAAGCCCGGCAGCACGACAAAGACCATGGAGATCATGATCCCGGCGACGAGGTAGAGGTAGCGGTTGTCCACCAGTGCCTTGCCGATGAGGGTCTGCAGGATTTCCAGCCCGAACATGCGATCGATGGCGATCAGCATCGCGATGGTGGTCATGCCGGAGATGATGCTGAGCCAGACGGGGCCGAGCGTGCGATAGCGTGATGCCTCGCGGTCGTCGATCTCCTCGGAACTGGCAGACGGATTGGTAGCGCTGTCGGTCATCGTGACCCCCCATGAAAGGTCGGCGCGGGCGCGCAAGCGGACCGCAGACAACAAGGGCCGACGCGGCGGTTTTCGTGCCGGCCGACCCCATGATGTCAAACGATATTCTGTTCAGAGAACGGTTGTTCCCCGAAGTTGTTACCCGGAGGGGCTGGCCCTCCGGGGCAACGTCAGGAGATCACCAGGTCTCGAAGATCGTGATCATGCCTGCTGCGGTCAGCGCGTCGAAACGGGCCTTCATCCAACCCGCGTTGAACGCATCGTCGTCCGAGGATGCACCCTTCTTGTAGGTCGCCCACGCGGCCTGCAGCACGTCCTGCCGGGCCAGGTTCTTTTCCTGGTTGGCCTGTGCGCCATCGGTCCACTTGCCGACTTCCTTGTAGTAGCGGATGGCGCCGTCGTGGAACGGCAGGAAGACATGTTCCAGCTTCTGGCGATCCCAGGCCCAGCCGTTGGCACCGGGCGCGGACTTCTTGTAGTCGTCGTAATGTTCGTACATCGCCTTGGTCATGTTGTAGGCGAGGTCATCGCTGGCCTGCGTGGTGCCGACCAGGATCGGGTAGGCGGTGCCCACACCTTCGTAGCCCTCGGCGGGAACCGCCGCGCCCTGCATGCACCTGTGCGGGAAATACCACGGCACAACGGCATTCAGACGCTCCCAGCCTGCCTTGTCGGCATGGGGCTGCGGCGGGTGGACCAGGCCGCGCGGGCTGGCTTCCAGCTTCACCATCGAGGTGGAGAAGGTCGCGCCTTCGGCGGCATCATTGTCGCCGTTGATGATGCTGTCGATGGACGCACCATAGCCGCCGACCTCGACCTTCTCGACGTCATCCCAGGTCATGTCGGCATGGGCGAGCATCGCCTCGACGGCCTTGTTCAACGCCGGTGCGCCCTGCACCCAGGACACGCGCTTGCCCTTCAGGTCCTTCATGGTCTTCACGCCGGTATCGGCGGCGACGGCCATCGACACCGCGCAGCCGTCGGCCACGTTGTGCAGCAGCAGGCGGATGGGCTGCGGCCCCCAGTTCTTGTTGCCGAAGGTATAGACCGCTTCCTGGGCGTAGACACTGTCGGACCCGGTCGCCGAGAACTGGGCGATGCCCTTGACCAGCGGCGTCAGGCGGGACACGTCGTTCTTGCCCGGCAGCACACGCAGGTTGATGCCATAGGTGTTCTTCAGAACCGACCCGATGCCGACAGCCTGGTTGTAGCCGGACGTGCCGGTGTTGTAGGCGGTCCAGACCAGTGTCTTCGGCAGATTGATCTCCGCCGTTGCCGCGGATGCGGCCAGCGCCACGGCGGCCAGTGCGGCAGCGGGCGCAATCTTCTTCCAAATCGACATGAATTTATCCTCCCCAGAATGATCCTGCTGTCTTGTGCCAGCGATTTGTTGTCATTGCCGTAGAGGAAAGGTTAGGCGAGGCGAAGGTGCTTGAACAGACCCCAATTCCATCGTCGGGCGAACAGGGCTAGTTTCGGGTGATGTTCGTTTGGGGAGAGCAGAAATGACGGGCCAGCAGATTGGCAATGTGGGCAGCATCGGTTTCATCGGCCTTGGCGTGATGGGGGAGGCGATGTGCCGGAACCTCGCTACCCGTGGCAAATGGCCGGTCACGGCCCACGACCTGCAGGAGGCACCGCTCAAGCGGCTGGCGGAACTTGGGGTGGCCGTCGCGTCCTCCCCTGCCGCGCTGGCCGCCGAGGTGGACGTGGTCATCACCTGCCTGCCGGGCGGGGAGCAGGTGCGGGACCTGGTCCTGGGGCAGGGCGACCTGATCAGCCACATGCGGGCGGGCCAGGTACTGATCGACATGTCCACGTCGCAGCCCACCCTGATGCGAGACATTGCGGCGGCGATGCGCGCACGCGGGGGGCATTTCGCCGATGCGCCCATCGCGCGGACCCGGCAGGCCGCGGCGGATGGCACGCTGGCGATCATGGTCGGGGCGCCGGACGACCTGTTTGCCACCATCCGTCCGGTGCTGGCCACCATGGGGTCGGATATCGAACACTGCGGCGATGTCGGCTCCGGCCAGGTGATCAAGATCATGAACAACATGGTGCTGTTCCAGACCGTGCTGGCGCTGGGCCAGGCCGTGGCCATCGCCGAGAAGGCCGGGGTGAAGGGGGAAACCCTGCTGAACACCATGATGAAGGGGTCCGGCGACAGCTTCGCGCTGCGGAACCACGGGGTGAAGGCCATTCTGGCCGACAACTACCCGGAGAAATCCTTCTCCGTGCGCTATGCCGCCAAGGATCTTTCATACGCCCTGCAGATGGCCGGGGAATTCGGCGTGAGCGCGCCGGGCGGGGAGACGGTGGCGGCCCTGTTCGAGGAAAGCATCGCGAACGGGGACGGTGACCGCTATTTCCCCGTCATGCGCCGTATCCTGGACTGACGACGTTCGGTCGATCAGGCCAAGCGATCAGGGCCATCGACAGGCCCGCGCCGAAACTGGCACTCTCGGACCGACCACGCATTTGGAGCGAGACCGCACCATGATGAGCCAGAAGCAGAATGACCTGATCACCCGCGTGGGGCCGGGAACGGGCGCTGGGGCACTGCTGCGGGAATACTGGCAGCCGGTGGCGCTGGTCGACGAACTGATGACCGCGCGGCCGGTGGTGCCGGTGACCCTGCTGGGGGAGCGGCTGGTCCTGTTCCGGGAACCGTCGGGTGCGCTGGGCCTGATCGGGCGGCATTGCCCGCACCGCGGGGCCGACCTGGCGTATGGACGGCTGGAGGATGACGGGCTGCGCTGTCCGTTTCATGGCTGGAAGTTCGATTGCACCGGGCAATGCCTGGAACAGCCCGCCGAACCCGACGACAGCATCATGCACCGCCATGTCCGGGCGGTGAATTACCCGGTGACGGAACGCAATGGTGTCATCTTCGCCTGGATGGGCACGGGGCAGCCCGCTCCGCTGCCCGCGCTGGACTGCTTCGATGCGCCCGACAGCCATGTCTTTGCCTTCAAGGGTCTGTGGGACTGCAACTGGCTGCAGGCGCTGGAGGTCGGTATCGACCCGGCGCATGCATCCTTCCTGCACCGGTTCCTGGTCGACGAGGACCCGGCGCAGGGCTACGGCCAGCAGTTCAGGGATTCAGTGGCGGACAGCGAGATACCGATGACGCGGCTGTTGCGCGACTACCCGCGCCCTGAACTGGAGATCGAGGACACGGACCACGGCATGCGGCTGACCGCATTGCGTCACATGCCCGACGGGCGCACCCATGTCCGGGTCACCAACCAGGTCTTTCCGCAGGCCATCGTCATCCCGATGTCCAACGAGATGACCATCACCCAGTGGCATGTCCCGGTGGATGACGAGAGTTGCTACTGGTTCTCCATGTTCACCAGCTACGCCCGCCCGGTGGACAAGGCCGTGATGCGCGAACAGCGTCTGAAACAGCATCGCCTGCCCGACTATCGACCGATCACCGGTGCCGGTACCAACTACGGCTTCGACGCCGACGAACAGGCGCATGAAACCTTCACCGGCATGGGGCGCGACATCAACGTGCACGACCAGTGGGCGGTGGAATCCATGGGCCGGATCCAGGACCGGCGGCAGGAACACCTCGGCAAGTCCGATGTCGGTATCGTCCGCTATCGCCGCCTGCTGCGCGATGGCATCCGGCAGGTCGCGGCGGGGGAGGGCGTGCCGTTCCGCGAAAGCCAGACCCGTGCCGCCGGACCCGTCGCCACCGACAGCATCTGCACGACCGCACGGTGGCAGGCGGAGTGGCGCGATTTCGATACGGCACGCCGCGCGGCCTGCCCCTGGCCGGCGCAACTGGAGGCCTGAGGATTGCCAGCCCCTTCCCTGGATGATGCGGCCCGGACCGTACTGTCGGATGCGCGCGCGGCCGGTGTCGAGACCGTCCGGATCAGCTTCGTCGATCAGCACGGTATCCTGCGGGGCAAGGTGCTGCCGCTGAGTGCCCTGGAAGGCGCATTCCGCAACGGTGTCAGCATGACATCGACCCTGTTGCTGAAGGACACGTCGCATCGCACGGTCTTCCCCGTCTGGAGCGATGATGCGGGATTCGGTGACGGGGTGCTGACCGGTGCGGGCGACGTGATCATGCGCCCGGACCCGACCACGTTCCGCGTGCTGCCCTGGTCGCCGCACTCGGCCTGGATGCTGGCGGATATCGAGATGGCGGACGGCGCGCCGTTTCCGTTCTCGTCCCGTCACCTGTTGCGGCAGGCGGTGAACAGGCTGGCCGCGCGGGACATGGCGCTGGTGACCGGCCTGGAACTGGAATTCCATGTCTTTCGCGTCACGGGGCCGAACCTCGGCCACGGTGACAGCGGCATGCCACCCGCCGCACCGGATACCGAGTTGCTGGCCCATGGTTACCAGTACCTGACGGAAGATCGCTACGACGCGCTGGAGCCGGTGATGGACGCGCTGCGGCGCGCGGCGGAGGGGCTGGGCCTGCCCGTCCGGTCCATGGAGGTCGAGTTCGGGCCGGGCCAGTTCGAATTCACCTTCGATCCCGCCGATGCGCTGACCCATGCCGACAACATGGTCCTGTTCCGGGCCATGGCGAAGCAGGTCTGTCGCCGACAGGGGCTGCACGCGACCTTCATGACCCGGCCGCAGGTGCCGAACGGCATGGCCAGCGGCTGGCACCTGCACCAGTCGCTGACCGACAGGGCGAGCGGTCGGAACCTGTTCATGGCGGGGCCGGATGGGGAGGTGTCTGGCATCGCCGGCGCCTGGATTGCCGGGCTGCTGGCGCATGCGCACGCGACCTGCCTGCTCTCGACCCCCACCGTCAATGGCTACAAGCGCTATCAGAACGCGTTCCAGCTCGCCCCCGATCGCGTGGCCTGGGGGCGGGACAACAAGGGCACGATGCTGCGTGCGCTGATGCGGCCGGACGATCCGGCAAGCCGGGTCGAGAACCGGGTGGCGGAGGCGGCGGCCAACCCCTACCTGCACATGGCGTCGCAGATCGCTGCCGGGCTGGACGGGATCGTGCGCGGCCTGGTGGCCCCGGACCCCGTAACCACGCCCTACGACACCTCGGCGCCGCCCTTGCCGCGCAACCTGGGTGAGGCGCTGGCCGCCTTCGAGGGCGATGCTTTCA
The DNA here is from genome assembly GCA_913064755.1 of uncultured Alphaproteobacteria bacterium. GTDB lineage: Bacteria > Pseudomonadota > Alphaproteobacteria > Minwuiales > Minwuiaceae > Minwuia. The sequence goes on along the minus strand of CAJYBQ010000006.1, from coordinate 295 downwards.
TCGACACGGCGTTCGGGCCGGGGTTCCGGCGTTACCTGTCCACGATCAAGCGTGCCGAATGGGACCGCTTCCTGGCGACGGTCACGGACTGGGCGCAACGGGAATACTTCCCGATCTTCTGCGCGCCGATTCCTTAGTCGAATGGCCCCTCAAAGCCACCGCCGCTACTCGTATTCGGTTTCCAGCGGCGTTCCCCCCACACCCGCTCCGGCGGTTTCGGCCACCCCGACCACCCCTACCTGGAACGGCGACCTCTGCACCGCCCGGACGCCCCTGCTCGGCTCCCCCTGTCTCT
>CAJYBQ010000005.1 GCA_913064755.1 uncultured Alphaproteobacteria bacterium | reverse complement strand
CCCGATCTGATGGCATTCCTGCAGCGCTATCGCACCAGCAGCGCACTGCTGTCGGATATCCTGGCGCGCCAGCGGCTCTACGGCGAAACGGCAGCGGAGGCCGCGGACGGCTTCCTGCGCGAGAACACGGACACGTGGACCGCCTGGGTGCCTGACGCGGTCGCGGCGCGGGTGCAGCAGGCAATCCGATAAACGGGTTTCACGTGTCCGGCCTTTGTCCCGGTTTCGCCCGGTCTTTGCTCTGGATTCGCCCGGTCTTTGCTCTAGAATCGAAAGAGATCCGCACATCCGGGGAAACGCACGATCATGAAAGCACTCCATCCGCTGGCCGACCTGGCCGGGCGCATCCTGATCGGGTTGATGTTCGTGCTGGCCGGCCTGAACAAGCTTGGCAACATGGAAGGCACGGCCGATTACATGGCCGGCGCGGGCGTACCGGGGCAGCTGGCCATCCTGGTGGTGATCACCGAACTCGGTTTCGGCCTGTTGCTGCTGGCCGGATTCCTGACCCGCCTGATGGCTTTCCTGCTCGGCGGCTTCACGGTGATCGCCGCACTGATGTTCCATTTCGATCCCGGCAACCAGATGGAAATGATCCTGTTCATGAAGAACATGGCGATTGCCGGGGGGCTGGGCATCATCTTCGCCAACGGGGCCGGACCGCTGTCGGTCGACGGCCTGCGCCGCAGATAGCGAACAGGGTCGCGCTCAGTGGTCGCTGTCGGGCAGCCACGGAATCGACCCGACCTCGATCCCCTCGTCCTGCAGGTCCTCGATCTCGTCCTTCGAAGCCTCGCCGTAGATGCCGCGTTCTTCCGCCTCGCCATAATGAATCTTGCGGGCTTCCTCGGCGAAGTCCGTACCCACGTGATCGGCAGTCTGTTCCACGTGGCGGCGCAGGCTACGCAGCATGGCGATCATGCGTGCGGGCGTGATCTCCACCTCGCCGCCCGCGCCGGGGGCATCGGCGGACGCGGCATCCGGGACTCCCGCTGACTGCGGGCCGGGCATGGGCACGGGGACCTGCCGCACGGAATCCTTCCGGGAAGCGACATTGGGGGCCATCGGGGCCTTGGTGATCGTCCCGTCGCCACAGATCGGGCATTCCAGCAATCCGCGTTCCTGCTGCGACGCGTAATCCGCACTGGATCCGAACCAGCCTTCGAAGACATGGTTGTCGGTGCATTTCAGATCGAAGCGAATCATGGTCTGGCAGTCATGGGTTGGCGTGGCCTGTCGGCATGTGTTGCTTGGTACGGGTGTCCGGTTGCCCGACAATGGCAGCGGTGTCGCGGCAGGTCCGGACTCCGTACCTGACATGCTAAATGGCGGCAGCGCCCCACCATCGCAAGAGATTTGAACGACATGAACACTTCCGGCACCCCCTCTCTCCTGCCCGCTTCGCCGTGGATTGCCCGCCATCTGCCGCGCGCGGACGGGTCCGGAACCCTGCTGGACGTGGCCGCCGGTCGGGGACGCCACGTGGCGCTGGCACTGGACCGGGGGTACCAGGTCACCGCGCTGGACCGGGACACGGCGGGTCTGTCGCGGTTCGGCAATGGCGCGGCGGTGGAGGTGATCGAGGCCGACCTGGAAGACGGCGACGCGGGAACCGCACCCTGGCCCCTGCCGGGCCGGAGCTTCGCCGTGGTCGTCGTCACGAACTACCTCTGGCGCCCGCTGTTTCCCCACCTGCTGGCCGCCGTCGCTCCCGACGGCTTGCTGCTCTACGAGACCTTTGCCCGCGGTCAGGAAGCCCTGGGCCGTCCCCGCAACCCCGACTTCCTGCTGGGGCGCAACGAACTGCTGGACCGCGTCCGGCCGACACTGGACGTGATCGCCTTCGAGGACCTGGTGGACCCCGACCCCGAACCCGCCGTGCGCCAGCGCATTGCCGCACGGCGGCGGGCAGCCGTGGACGCGTCCCGGTGACGGTGATACGAACACCCCTGTCGCCAGCGCACCATCGGACCGCACCGCATGACCAGCCCCCGGAGCATGGAACTGCTCCAGCCCGTTGATATTTCCGCCTATGCCCGGGGCAACCTGGGGATCAGCCACACGCACCGCTTCGACAGTGGTCGGTCAGGGCATGATGTCGTCGTGATCGCGCTGGTGCATGGCAACGAACTGTGTGGCGCACACGCGGTGAAGCGCCTTCTGGACCTGGATATCCGTCCCGTCGCGGGGTCGCTGACGCTCTGCCTAGCCAATGTCGCCGCCTATCTGACCTATGACCCCGCTGCACCCACCCGCGCGAGGTTCATCGATGAAGACATGAACCGGGTCTGGGATCGGCCGACGCTGGACGGCCCGCGGGTCAGCCGGGAACTGCAGCGCGCGCGGGAACTGCGGCCACTGGTGACCGGCGCGACACGACTGCTGGACATCCATTCGATGCAGTCGGATGCCGCGCCGCTGATGCTGTCGGGCATGGCCACCAAGGGCCAGGACCTCGCCACGCGCATCGGCTTTCCCGAACTGGTCATCGCCGACGGTGGCCATGCCTCCGGTCGGCGCCTGCGTGACCACGGGGCCTTTGCCGACCCGGCGGCGGACGCCGTGGCGCTGCTGGCCGAATGCGGGCAGCACCAGAGCCCGGTTGCCGCCACCAATGCGCTGGAGATCGCGGCGCGGTTCCTGCTGACCGTCGGCACCATCGACGCCGATACGGCGGCCAGCATTGCGCCGCTGCGGCCGCACCCCACCCCGCGCGTGATCGAGGTGACGGACAGGATAACCGTCCGCTCGGGCAATCGCGCGGGCTTCCGCTTCGTGCGCCCCTTCGAGGGGCTGGAAGTGGTGCCGGAGGCCGGTACCATCATCGCGCTGGAGGATGGGAAGCCGATCCGCACCGCCTATGACAATTGCGTCATGATCATGCCCTCGCGACGGCTCGTGGCCGGCCAGACGGCGGTCCGGCTGGGCCGTTTCGTCACCCGGGACGCGCAATAGCCTGCCGATGACGGACCCGTCCCCCACCGACGCACCACAACCGGCCTCGCCAGCCCTGCGCGACCAGCTGCAGGCGCTGGGCGTCGGCGCGATCGGCGGCGGCATCTTCTTCGCGCTGTCCATGCCACTGGCCTGGATGCTGGGGTCGATGATCTTCGTCTCCATCCTGGCGCTCTCGGGCCGGACCCCGCAGGTGAACCGGAAGTTCCGGGGCGGCATGGTCGCCATTCTGGGGGTCTTCCTGGGCAGCGCCTTTTCCCCGGAAGTGGTCGACCGCGCCATGCAGTGGGCGCAGGCGTTGCTGGTGCTGACCGTCTACATCGTGGTCGGCAGCGCCATGGTCTACGTCTACCTGCGCCGGGTCGCGAAATTCGATCCCGTGACCAGCTATTTCGCCTCCACCCCCGGTGGACTGAGCGAGATGGTGCTGGCCAGCGAGGCCCTGGGCGGCGACCCGCGCCGCGTGTCGCTGGTCCATACCACCCGCGTGCTGCTGATCGTCCTGATCATCCCGTTCTGGTTCCGGCTGGCGATGGATCTGGACGTGCCATCCATGATGCCGCCCCAGCCCGGCGTGGTGCCGGAGGTCCGCGACTGGCTGATCCTGGTGGCCTGCGCCGTGATCGGCTGGCCACTGGCCCGGATCTGCCGGATTCCGGCGGCGGCGCTGGTCGGACCGATGGTGGTTTCGGCGGTGGCGCACCTGCTGGGGTTGACCTATGTCACCCCGCCACCGGTCCTGGTCGCTGCCGGGCAGCTGGTCCTGGGGGCCTCCGTCGGTTGCCGTTTCGCGGGCACCGCGCTCAGCCTGGTCTGGAAGACGGTCCGGATTGCCTTCGTCACCACGCTGATGCTGCTCGGGCTTGCCGTGGTCACCGTGTTGCTGGTCAGCGACCTGATCGGGGCCACGCCGGAAGCCATGGCGCTGGTGCTGTCCCCCGGCGGCCTGGCGGAGATGTCGCTGATCGCCCTGGCGCTGGGCATCGACACGGCGTTCGTCAGCACCATGCACGTCTTCCGCATCGCCATCGTCGTGATCCTGGCACCCGGCCTCTACAAGCTGTTCCGGCGCAAGGCATAGCCGGCGCGCGGGATGGACCCGCCTGCCGATGCCGGATCACCCCGGTATTCGATCAGCTGAAACGCCAGACGATCCCGTCTCCATCGGTTTCCACGCCGAAGCGCATCGTCCGGTCATGTGCCAGCAGGCAGCCTTCGACCAGGCCGGACCAGGCGCGCAGCAGGGGCAGGCGCTGGTCCTCGCGCCCGCGCATCAGGTGCCAGCCGGGCTGGCGTATCGTCGTCGCATCCAGCCGCTCCGGCGCTTCGTCCATGCCGTGCAGCAGGGCGAGCAGGAAGTCGCCGAAATCCCCGGTGACACCTGCCTGTTCGCGCAGGATGGCGTAATAGTGCATCCCGATGCGCAGGCCCGCGCCATGGCCGATCTCCGCCGCCTCCGCCGCGCCCGCCACGTCGATCAGGCTCGGCAGCGCGTTGGTCAGATAGGTCAGGGCGTAGTTGCGCGCCACCTTCAGCCTGCGTTCCGGCGACCAGTCCACCTGCGGAAAGCCCGCCGGGTCGTAGGTCGGGCGGGGATGATGTGATTCGAAACGCAGCCGCTCATGCGGTTCCAGCGGACGGCCCAGGTCCTCGAAGAACCCCTCGAGGCCCGGATGCCCCTCCGCCGTCTGGCCGACGCAGACATAGCTCAGCGACGGCACGCCCAGGCTCTCGCCGATCCGGCTGTGAAACCCGCGCATCGGCCCCGACGAGACTTCCGGCGGGATCGCGCAGATCGCGGTGCCGTCATACATCCAGCGCGGTACGCCGTAGTAGATCCAGGACCGGCCATTCGCCTCCGTCGTCGTCGCCACGTCGACACCGCCCAGGCCATTGGCGAGATACAGGTATTTCGCTGCCATTTCCGCCGGCGGCAGCCCCGAAAGGCCCAGCTTGTCGATGGAATCGAGGAATTTCTGCCCCCGCTGCCGCGCGAAGGTCTGTTCCATCATGTCGGCGGCGACCTGCGTCCCGGCCTTCTGCAGGGCATAGAGGATCAGGCCGACGAAATAGCGATGGTGCAGTTCCCGCACCGCGTTCCAGCGCGCGTGACGCACCTGGTCGGTGACGGGCGCGGTATCGTTTCCGGATGATCTGTTCATTCGTGGAAGATACCCCTGCCGCTGCCCTGCGCAATGGCATGCGGCGCAACGCGGTTGCGCGCGCGGCGCCGATCAAGCCTGATCCTGCGGTGCAGGGGCATCGTCGCATGGGTCAGCGCCACCCAGAAGACGCCGATGACCACGGCATGAACCGCCACGGGGACATCCAGCCCGTGCCGCGATGCCGCCAGCCACCCGGCGGTGAGCAGGCCACCCCAGGTATTGATCATGAACAACCCGTGCGCCGCGTATTGCCCCTGCCGCGCCCGCAGGACGGCCAGGACCAGCATGACCAGCACGTAGACCGACAACCCGTGCAGGAAGCTGACGCCGCCGGTCAGGGACTGCAGGAAGAACGAGCTTGCGGCCACCGTGGCCATGGCCACGACCCAGCACCGGCCAAGCCAGCGTGGACCGGCACCCTGCTTGCGCCGCTCCGCCTGCAATGCACCGATGATGACGGCGGCGACCGCCGCGATGACGTGAACCTGTTCCATGCTGGGTGCTCCCGATCTCCGGCGGACCGTCATGGCCTCGCGCGCCTTCGGGCCATCCTGGGAATCGGGTACGGCAGCACCAGCCGAACTGCGTGAACGGCGTCCCTGCCTGCGTGAACCGCCCGGCAGCCGGTGCTCTCCCGTTCGCGAAACGTGAAACGACCGGGTCGGCAGGGCGACAATCCGCTCACTGGACCGGACGGGACCGGGGTGCCATCTGGAAGACAGACACCGCAGGAGGATTCCATGCAGACCCGCAACCCGCTGTTCGACGACCTTTCCCGCCTGATGACCTCTGCCGCCGGCACGTTCCAGGGCGCGCGCGATGAACTGGAAGGGCTGGTCCGCACCCGGATGGAGCGCATCCTGGCCGACATGGACCTGGTCGACCGCGAAAGCTTCGAGACCGTGCGGGAAATGGCCGTGGCGGCACGGCTGGAGAACGAACGTCTGGCCACCGAGCTTGCGGCCCTGAAGGCGGAGGTCGCGGCCCTGAAACCGGCGAAGCCTGCCGCCCGCGCGAAGGCGGCACCGGCGAAGAAGACGGCTTCGGCGAAAGCGTCCACAGAAAACGACGAGGGGGCCGCCTGAAGCGGCTTTCCCTGCTTGACGGCGACTCCCGGCACTCCGTAGCCTCTATCTAGCGCGTTGATTCGCTGCGCGCACAACATGTGACCGCTGAATGACAGTCCTGCTGTCCACGTCACAGCATCGGAGAACGGTCGCCATGGGCATGATGATCGACCTCGCCGACCCCAGCGTCACCAATCCGCTCGATTTCGTCGAAGCCTTCATCGATGCCAATGAATGGGCGTCGGAACGCACCGGCGAGGACGAGCTTGCGGTGGTCGTCACGGGCAAGTGGTGTGACTTCAACGTCTGGGTTTCCTGGCGGCCGGAGATCGGCGGGCTGCATTTCGCCTGCGTCTTCGGCAACAAGTTCCCCGCGGGGACACACCGGGAACTGCACTCGCTGCTGGTACTGGCGAACGAGAAGCTCAGCGTCGGGCATTTCGACCTCTGGGCCGAGGAACAATTGCTGCTGTTCCGCCATACGCTGCTGCTCGGCAGGGACGCGGAACTGGAGATAGAACCGCTGGAAATGCTGTTCGAGATCGCCTTCTCCGAATGCGAGCGCTTCTATCCGGCGGTCCAGCTCGTGCTCTGGGGCGGCAAGCCCGCCCAGGAAGCCATCGACGCCGCCCTGATGGATTGCGTCGGCGAGGCCTGATCAACGAACCAAGCATGATCGCCGCCCGCCTGCGCCAAGGTCAGTCGCTGGAGCAGTCGGCATATTCGGAGGCCAGGCATCGCACGACAAGGGCCAGGCACCTCCAGTGGTTGAACGGCCAGTGGTTGAATGGCCAGTGGTTGAATGGACAGCGATCGCGCGGGCTGATCAAGGCCCACCCGAAGTCCTGCCCTGCGGCCTGCGCACTTGACGCAAGGCGACCCGTTACGGATCAATGGTCCGGAATTCCGGGGAGGCAATGATGGCGAACGAACATGATCTGGTGCTGCGAGGCGGCACCCTGGTGGACGGTACGGGCACGGAACCGCGACAGGCCGATGTGGCCGTCAAGGATGGCCGCATTGTCGAGGTCGGGACCGTTTCGGGCTCCGGCGCGGAGGAAATCGATGCCCGGGACCGGCTGGTCACGCCGGGCTTCGTCGACATTCACACCCACTACGATGGCCAGGCAAGCTGGGACCATCATCTGACGCCATCGTCGCTGCATGGCGTCACCACGGTGCTGATGGGCAATTGCGGCGTCGGCTTCGCGCCCTGCCGGGTCGAGGACCACGACCGCCTGATCCGCCTGATGGAAGGGGTGGAGGACATTCCCGGCGCGGTGCTGGCGGAAGGGCTGAACTGGAACTGGGAGAGCTTTCCCGATTACCTGAACGCGCTCGACGCCATTCCCCACGACATCGACTTCGGTGCCCAGGTGCCGCACGGCGCGCTGCGTGTCTACGTGATGGGGGAACGCGGTGCCAACCGCGAACCGGCAACGGCGGCGGAGATTGCCGAGATGGCCCGGCTGGCCCGACAGGGTGTCGAGGCCGGGGCGCTGGGTTTCTCCACCTCCCGCACGCTGAATCACCGCACCAGCGATGGACAGCCGACACCGACCCTGAATGCCGAGGCCGACGAACTGGTGGGCATCGCCAACGGGCTGCGGGCCGCCGGGCGCGGCGTGCTGCAGATGGTGTCCGACCTGAAGCACCAGGATGACGAGTTCGCGATCTTCAAGCGCATGGTGCGCGAATCCGGCCGTCCGATGTCGATTTCCGTCGCCCAGAACCCGCGCTGGCCGAACGCCTGGCGGGACACGCTGGACCGCATCGGCAGCGCCGCGGAACAGGAAGGGCTGCCGATGCGCGCCCAGGTCTGCGGTCGGCCCATCGGCATCCTGCTCGGCTTCGAACTGACGATGAACCCGTTTTCCGACTATCCGTCGTGGAAGCGGATTGCCGACCTGCCCGTGGCGGAACGGCTGAAGGCCGCGACCGACCCGGCGATGCGCGATCAGCTGCTGGCGGAGGGGCCGGAGGCCGGAGACGGCTTCGCGCGTCACGTGCTGGCGGATTTCGACAACATGTTCGTGCTGGGCGACCAGCCGGACTACGAACCGGAGGCCAGCCAGAGCCTCGGCGCCAAGGCGCGGCAGCGCGGCGTGCCGGTGCAGCTGCTGATCTGGGAAGCCATGGCCGCGAACGGCGGACGCGGTATGGTCTACGTGCCGTTCCTGAACTATGCCGCCTATGACCTGGACCCGAGTTACCGGATGCTGACCGACCCGCACACCCTGCCCGGCCTCGGTGACGGCGGCGCGCACGTGGGGCTGATCTGCGACGGCAGCTTCCCCACCTCCATGCTGACGCTGTGGACCCGTGACCGCACCCGCGGCCCGAAACTGCCCATCGAATGGGTGGTGAAGGCGCAGAGCCGCGACACGGCGGAGGCGGTCGGCCTGTTCGACCGTGGCCTTGTCGTGCCGGGCATGAAGGCGGACCTGAATGTCATCGACTACGGGCGGCTGGCGCTGCACGCGCCGGAGGTGCTCTACGACCTGCCCGCCGGCGGGCGGCGGCTGATGCAGCGGGCCAGCGGTTACGACGCGACGATCGTGTCCGGCCAGGTCATCCGCCGCGACGGTGCGGCGACCGACGCCCTGCCCGGCAAGCTGCTGCGTGGCGGCACCGCCAATCCCTCCGACATGAAAGCCGCGTCCTGATGCCCGATCGAATTCACGTCTATTCCAAGTTCAATGACCGGGTCGTCGGCCCGCTGGCCGATGTCTTTCCCGGCGCGGAGATCATCGCGCTGGATGACGAGGACGCCTTTGCCGCCGGTCTGCCGGACGCGGAATTCCTGCTGGCGCTGAAGCCCCCCCGTGGCCATTGGGCCAGGGCGGGCAAGCTGCGCCTGCTGCAGAGTTTTGGTGCCGGTATCGACCACCTGATGCCGCTGGACGGGCTGCGGCCCGAAACCGTGGTCTGCAACGCGGCGGGCCTGGCGGCGGAACCGATGGGCGAATATGCGCTGACCCTGACCCTGATGCTGATCAAGCGTGCCGACTGGGCCAATACCGGCCACCGCGCGGCGACATGGCGGCAGTACATGCCCGGCACCGCCGCCGGGTCCACCATCGGCATCCTGGGACTGGGGCGGATCGGCGAATCCTTCGCGCAGAAGGCCGGGGCGCTGGGCATGCGGGTCATCGGCACCCAGCGCCAGCCGCGCGCGGTACCGGGGGTCGACAAGGTTGTCGGCGCGGACCGCACGGCGGAGATCGTGGCGGAATCGGACGTGGTGGTCTGCATCCTGCCGCTGACGGACGAGACCCGCTACGTGCTGGACGAGGCCATGATGCGGCAGATGAAGCCCGGTGCCAGCCTGATCAACCTCGGTCGCGGCGGCCTGGTGGATGAACCCGCCCTGATCCGGCTGCTGGAAGAAGGCCACCTGGCCGGGGCCGCGCTGGACGTCTTCGAACAGGAACCGCTGCCCGCCGACAACCCGCTGTGGCAGGCCCCGAACCTGATCATCACCCCGCATGTGGCCGGTGGTTTCCCGACCTACATGACCGGCATCACCGCGCTGTTCGCGGAGAACGTCAACGCCTTCCTGGCCGGAACCCCGATGAAGACCCACGTGAAGGACCCGGGCCGGGGGTATTGAACGGAGAATCTGCAATGACCGACTTCAGGAACAAGACCATCCTCGTGACCGGTGCCAGCCGTGGCATCGGCGCGGCCATTGTCCGCTGGTTCGCGGCCGAAGCTGCCAATGTCGTGATGCTGGCCCGCAGCGCCGATGCGCTGACCGACCTCTCGGCGGAGGTCACGGCAGCGGGCGGCAAGGCGCTGGCCGTGGCGGGCAGCGTCGCGGTCCACGACGACTTCGCGCGCGCGGTGGCACAGGCCGAATCGGCGTTCGGCAGCCTCGACATCCTGGTCAACAACGCCGGTGTCATCGACCCGATCGCCCGCCTGGCCGACAGCGACCCAGCGGTCTGGGGCCAGACGGTCGATATCAACCTGAAGGGCGTCTATCACGGGCTGCACGCCGCCATCCCCGCCATGCGCCGCGCCGGCGGCGGCACCATCATCAACATCAGTTCCGGCGCCGCCACCAGCGCGCTGGAGGGGTGGAGCCACTATTGCGCCGCCAAGGCCGGGGCCCTGTCCCTGACCGCCTGCGCGGCGAAGGAATACGGTCCGGAGGGGATACGCGTGGTCGGCCTCAGCCCCGGCACCGTCGCCACCGACATGCAGGTCGCCATCCGCGCCTCCGGCGTCAACCCGGTGAGCCAGCTCGACCCCGCCGTGCACATCCCGCCGGAATGGGTCGCCCGGGCAGCGGCGTTCCTGTGCGGCGCGGGCGGCGAAGCCTACGCCGGTACCGATCTGAAACTGCGAAGCGATGAAGCCCGCCGCGCCATCGGCCTGCCCCTGGCCGGGGCCTGAAGGGAAACCCGCCGCGGGAAGTCCGGACAGTCGCTGCGCCGGGAATGCAGGGAGGCGTGGACCCTGCACCAGGTGCGGGGTGACAGCCGTCTTTTCAGCAGGGCAGTACGGAATCCCACGGCGTACCCGGGCCTGACCCGGTTACCCAACGTGCCACCCGGGCGCCGGAGGTCTGAACACGCGGATGACGTCCGCGTGCACCGTGGTGTCATGGTGGGAGAAACGCGCAGATGCCGCCGACCTGTCATGCCGGTCAGTTGCCGGCGCTCTCCATCCGGCGGTGTTCGATGACGTCTTCCAGCCAGCCCAGCTTCATCTCCGGCACGGAGGACAGCAGCAGGTCGGTATAGTCGTCGAAGGGCGGGGAGAGGACTTCGGACTTGGGGCCGTAGCGCACGACCTCGCCCTGGAACATCACGGCGATGGAATCGGCGATGGCGCGGACGGTGGCCAGGTCGTGGGTGATGAACAGGAACGCGACCTTTTCCTCGGCCTGAAGCTTCAGCAACAGCTTCAGGATACCGTCGGCCACCAGCGGATCGAGGGCGCTCGTCACCTCGTCGCAGATGATCAGGTTCGGCTTCGCGGCCAGGGCGCGGGCGATGCAGACACGCTGTTTCTGCCCGCCGGAAAGCTCCGCCGGATAGCGGTCGATGAAGCCCTCCCCCATCTCGATCTCGTCCAGCAGTTCGGCGATGCGCCGGTCCCGCTCCGCCCCGCGCAGGCCGAAATAGAACTCCAGCGGCCGCCCGACGATGGTACGCACGGTCTGGCGCGGGTTCATGGCCACGTCGGCCATCTGGTAGATCATCTGCAGTTCGCGCAGGTCGTCGCGGCTGCGTTTCTCCATTTCCGGTGCCAGGGTGCGCCCGGCGAATTCCACCGATCCCTCGCGCGGCGGCAGCAGACCGGTGATGACCCGTGCCAGGGTGGACTTGCCGGAACCGGATTCGCCGACGACCGCCAGGGTCTGGCCCGGGTGCACTTCCACGTTCACATCGCGCAGCACATCGACGGAGGTGCCGGGATAGGCTGCGGTCACGCCGCGGATGGTCAGAACCGGCTGCGTGGTCGGCGGTTTCTCCACGTGCTTGATGGAGCGGACGGAGACCAGGGCCTGGGTATATTCGTCCACCGGGGACTCGATCACCTGCCGCGTTTCACCATGTTCCACCAGCTTGCCGTGGCGCAGCACCATCATCTCGTCCGATACCTGCGCCACGACGGCCAGATCGTGGGAGATGTAGAGCGCGGCGACACCGGTCCTGCGGATGGCGTTCTTGATGGCGGCCAGCACGTCGATCTGGGTGGTGACGTCCAGCGCCGTGGTCGGTTCGTCGAAGACGATCAGGTCGGGGCCGGAAGCCAGCGCCATGGCCGTCATGACGCGCTGCAGCTGCCCGCCGGAAACCTGGTGCGGATAGCGCTGGCCGATGGTCTCGGGTTCGGGCAGGCCAAGCTGTCCGAACAGGTCGATGGCCCGGTCGACAACCGTCTGGCGGTCGGCAGAGCCATGTTTCATGGCCGCTTCCGTCACCTGGTCCATCAGCCGGTGCGCCGGGTTGAACGCGGCGGCGGCGGACTGGGCCACGTAACAGACCTCCCGCCCGCGCACGCCGCGCAGCCCGTCCAGGCCGCCTTTCAGGATATCGCGCCCGTTCAGCCAGACTTCGCCACCGGTGATGCGCACGCCGCCGCGGCCATAGCCCATGGATGACAGGCCGATGGTGGACTTGCCCGCACCGGATTCGCCGATCAGCCCCAGCACCCGGCCTCGGCCGAGGGTCAGCGACACGTCGTCGACGATGGTGATGTCGTGCGGGTCCTCCCCCGGGGGATAGACCGTCGCCTCGATCCGCAGGTTGCGGATGTCGAGCAGGATCTCTTCGCTGGGATCACCCATTGCCGCGCCCGCCCTTCAGGTCCGTGGTCCGATTGAGGATCCAGTCGGCCACCAGGTTGACCGAAATGGCCAGCATCGCGATGGCCGCCGCCGGGATCAGCGCGGCGGGAATGCCGAAGACGATGCCTTCCTTGTTTTCCTTCACCATGCCGCCCCAGTCGGCATCGGGCGGTTGCACGCCCAGGCCGAGGAACGACAGCGCGGACAGGAACAGCACCGCGAAGATGAAACGCAGGCCCAGTTCCGCCACCAGCGGCGAGAGCGCATTGGGCAGGATCTCGCGGAAGATGATCCAGATTCGGCCTTCACCGCGCAGGCGCGCCGCCTCGACATAGTCCATCACCGTGATATCCACCGCCACCGCGCGGGCAAGCCGGTACACGCGGGTGGAGTCCAGGATGCCCATCACCATGATCAGCACGATCAGGGTACCGGGCAGCACCGACAGCACCACCAGCGCGAAGATCAGGGTCGGGATCGCCATCAGCAGGTCGACCGACCGCGACATCACCTGGTCGACGACACCGCCGATCACCGCCGCCGTGAAGCCGAGGATGGACCCGAGGCCGAACGACAGGGCCGTGGCCATGGCCGCGACGAAGATCGTCGTGCGGGCGCCGTAGATCATGCGCGAAAGCAGGTCCCGGCCCAGGTTGTCGGTCCCGAGGATATGCGCGCCGAAGACCGGCTCCCAGACGTCTCCGACGACTTCCGTGTTGGAATAGGGTGCAACCAGGTCGGCAAAGACGGCGACGAAGACGAACGTGAAGGTCAGCAGCAGGCCGATCCGCGCGCTCCAGGGTATGGTTCTGAGTTCAAGCATGCCTGCCGCCCCTATTTCGGATGCCGCAAGCGCGGATTGGCGACGATGGCAACGATGTCGGCCACGATGTTCAGCGAGATGTAGACGGCGGCGAAGATCATGCCGCAGGCCTGCACCACCGGGATGTCACGCTTGGAGACGTGGTCGACCAGGTACTGGCCCATGCCCGGATAGACGAAGATCACTTCCACCACCACGACGCCGACCACCAGGAAGGCGAGATTGAGCATCACCACGTTGACGATCGGGGCGATGGCATTGGGAAAGGCATGCCGCAGGATGATGCGGAACGGGCTGAGGCCCTTCAGTTCCGCGGTCTCGATATAGGCCGACTGCATGACGTTCAGGATCGCCGCACGGGTCATCCGCATCATGTGCGCCAGCACCACCAGGGTCAGCGTGGCGCAGGGCAGCGCGATGGCCGACATGCGGTCCCCGAACGACATGCCGTCATAGACCGTGGACACGCTGGGGAACCATTGCAGTTCCACCGCCACGAAATAGACCAGCAGGTAGCCGATGAAGAATTCGGGCAGCGAAATGGAGGTCAGCGTGGTCGCCGAGATCAGCTTGTCGATGAAGCCGTTGCGATGCTGCACCGCCACCAGCCCGAGCAGGATGGCCAGCGGCACGGAGATGATCGCGGCCCACATGGCAAGGAACAGCGTGTTCGACAGCCGCTTGCCCAGGGCCTCGGAAATGTCCTGCCCGTTGGACAGGGCGGTGCCCAGGTCACCGGTCAGGACACCGCCGAGCCAGTCGAAGTAGCGGACGTAGGCCGGGTCGTTCAGACCCAGTTCCTCCCGCAGGTTGGCCAGCGCCTCCGGCGTTGCCGATTGACCCAGGATGGCTTGCGCCACGTCACCGGGCAGCAGCTGGGTGCCGACGAAGATCAGCACCGAAACCGCCAGGAGGAGAAGAATGCCCAGCGCCAGGCGCTGGGCAATCAGTTTCACGATGGCCGGACTCATCGGATCCGCTGTCCGATCAGGCCAACCATGCCTTGGACAGCGCGTAGCCGTTCATCAGTTCCGCGCCGGGATCGACATTGTAGCCACCGACCTTGTCGGACACGGCATCGATGAAGTCGTTGAACATGGGCATGATCAGGCCGCCCTCGTCGCGGACCATCATCCCCATCTCGCTGTACATCGCCTTGCGCTTGGCCAGGTCGAGTTCGGCACGGGCCTGCAGCAGCAGCTTGTCGAAGCCCTCGTTGAAGAACCGCGTGTCGTTCCAGTCCGCGCTCGACAGGTAGGCCGTCGAATACATCTGGTCCTGGGTCGAGCGACCGCCCCAGTAGGACGTGCAGAACGGCTGCTTGTTCCAGACTTCGGACCAGTAACCGTCGCCCGGCTCCCGCTTGATGTCCAGCGTGATGCCCGCCTTCAGGCAGCTTTCCTGGTACAGCTGGGCCGCGTCGACCGCGCCGGGAAATGCCACGTCGGAGGTGCGCAGCAGGACCGAACCGTCATGCCCGGACTTCTTGAAATGGAACTTCGCCTTGTCGGGGTCGAAGGTCCGCTGCGGAATGCTGTCGTCGAACAGCGGATAGGCGGCATTGATCGGCATGTCGTTGCCGACGGTGCCATAGCCGCGCAGGATCTTGTCGACCATCTGCTCGCGATCCATCGCGTATTTCAGAGCCAGCCGCAGGTCGTTGTTGTCGAACGGCGCGGTGTTGCAATGCATGATGAAGACGTAATGACCACGGCCACCGACGTTCTTGATCGACACGCCGGGAACCCGCTTCACCAGGTCCACGATCTTCGGCTCGACCCGGTTGATCATGTGTACCTGGCCGCCCTGCAGCGCCGCCATGCGGGCCGTGGCGTCATTGATGACGATGATCTCGAACTGGTCGGCATGGCCCCGGTTCGGCGCATCCCAGTAATCGGCAAAGCGTTCGCCGACATGGCGCACGCCCGGTTCATTGACCACGACCTTGTAGGGACCGGTGCCGATGCCGGCATCCGGCGCATCCAGGCCGCCGTTCGGCTGGATGATCAGGTGGTAGTCGGACATCAGGTACGGCAGGTCGGCATTGGCGCTCTTCAGCGCCACGACGACATTGTTGCCGTCCTGCGTGATGGTGTCGATGTCGCGCATGATGCCCAGCGCGCCGGACTTGGATTCCTCGTCCGAATGGCGCTTCAGGGTCGCGACGACGTCGGCGGCGTCCAGCGTCTTGCCGTTGTGGAAGGTGACGCCGGAGCGGATCTTGAAGGTCCAGACCCGCGCGTCGGCGGATGCGCTGACTTCCTCGGCAAGCCGGTTGGTGACCTCGCCCGTGGGGGAGGTCTCGACCAGCGTGTCGCCCCAGGAACGGCCAAGCGCGAAGGGAACCTGGCTGGCAAAGGTCGCGGGGTCGAGGCTGTTGGTGGATTCACCACCGACCATGCCGACCTTCAGGATGCCACCCTTCTGCGCACCGGCGGCAAGGGCCGCACTGGACAGCATGGAACCGGCCATGGTTGCACCGACACCCAGCGCGGCGGCGCGACCCATGAAGGCACGACGGTTCATGAGCCCGCGTGCAACGCGATCACTCAGGTATTTCAGTTCATCTGACATTCGGTTTCTCCCTGTGTGGCGCACATTCGTGCTGCCGATTTACCCTGTGGCCGCATCATGCGGCGCGTTGAATGACAGGGCAACCGTGTTGCGCCCGTGTTGATGTTCGTCGTGTCGCGATCCGCGTCGTGGACAGGGTTCGGCAGCGGGCTGGCCACGACCGGAAGCCCGGTCCGGCCCTAGCGTCTGCGCTTCTGCCTGCCCCGGTCCGGCTTGGCCCGCTTCTGGCCCGGCGCCGGCCGGACGGTCTTCAGCTTGCCGCGTCCCGGACCCTTCAGGCTGCCCCGGCCCGCGGCCTGCTCGCCCCCGGTCTCGACGATCTCGAACGCGAGGCCGCCGGTCACGCCCGACGCTTCCTTCAGGCGGACGGTCAATCGTTCGCCCAGCCGCCAGACCTGCCCGGTGCGGCGCCCGACCAGCTGGATCGCGACCTCATCGAAATCGAAGAAGTCATTGCTCAGGCTGCGCATCGGAATGATGCCCGAAGCACCGGTCTCGGCCAGCGACACGAACATGCCGAAGCGGGTGATGCCGCTGATCCGTGCCGCGAACTGTCCGCCCACCTGGTCCTGCAGGTAGATGGCGGTGAAACGGTCCAGTGCGTCCCGTTCCGCCAGCATGGCACGCCGTTCGAACGTCGATGTCTGTTCGGCCAGGCGCTGCACGGTATCCGCATCCATGTCGCCAAGGCCACCGGCGCCCAGCCCCATGGCATCGATCAGCGCCCGGTGCACCAGCAGGTCGGCATAGCGGCGGATCGGCGAGGTGAAATGCGCGTAGCGGCGCAGCGCCAGGCCGAAGTGGCCCTGGTTGTCGGTGCCGTAATAGGCCGCGGTCTGCGACCGCAGCACCGCCTCGCTGACCATCGGCGCGGTGTCCTGGCCGGCAACCCTGGACAGGGCGCGGTTGAACATCGCCGGTTTCACCACGTCACCGGCATTGAAGGTCAGCCCCAGGGTGCCGAGGAAATCCTTCAGCCCCTGCAACCGTTCCGGGTCGGGTGGTTCATGCACCCGGTAGACACAGGGCTTGCCGCGCCGTTCCAGGGTCTCCGCGGCGCAGACATTGGCCAGCACCATGAATTCCTCGACGACCCTGTGCGCATCCAGCCGTTCCTGCGGCACGATCCCGGCGATATAGCCGTCTTCACCCAGCAGGACCTTGCGTTCGGGCAGGTCGAGTTCCAGCGGCCCGCGCCGCTTGCGCGCCGCGTCCAGCAGTTCCCAGGCGGCGAACAGCGGTTTCAGCACCGGTTCGAGCAGGGCATCCAGTTCGGGCCGTGGCTCCCCGTCCACCGCCGCCTGCGCGTCTGCATAGGCAATGTTGGCGGCGGAGCGCATCATGGCCCGGTAGAACCTGTGGCGGCGCTTCCGCCCCGTGGCGTCGATGACGATCTCCAGCGCCATGACCGGGCGGTCCTGCCCCGGTTTCAGCGAACAGAGGTCCGCCGACAGCCGCTCCGGCAGCATCGGCGCAACGCGGTCCGGGAAATAGACCGACACGCCGCGCGCCTGCGCATCCTTGTCGATGGCGCTTTCGGGGCGCACGTACCAGGCCACGTCGGCAATGGCGACGGTCAGCCGATAGCCCCCCGGGTTCTCCGGGTCATCGTCGGCCACCGCGTGGATGGCATCGTCGTGGTCGCGGGCATCGGGCGGGTCGATGGTGACAAGCGGCATGTCGCGCAGGTCGGTGCGCCTGCCCAGTTCCGTCACCGGCCGGGCCTCGACCGCCGCCCCCAGGGCCTCGGCCGAGAATTCACGCGGGATCTCGTGCGTCTGCAGGGCCAGCAGGGAGATGGCGCGGGGGTCGTTGAAGCTGCCGATCACCTCCACCACCTTCGCCACGCGGGGGCCGAGGGCACGGCCGGGCAGCGTCTCGACCAGCACCAGGTCGCCGCTGGTCGCGCCACCGTCGTTGCCCGGTTCCACGATCATTTCCTGGCGCATCTTCCGGTCGGTGGGCTGCACGCGCCCGCCGCGACCGGCAGGCACGGCCTGCTGATAGACGCCGAAGACCTTCTTCGCCGCGATCTCCAGCCGATGCAGCACCCGCGCCTGGTACATGCGCCCGTCGCGCCCCAGGCGCGCCAGGAACTGGTCGCCGGGCCTTGCCGCCGGGCCGCTCACGGTCTTTTCAACCAGTTCGATACGGGGTGGTGCGACGTCGGATTCCCACTTCATCGGGCGACAGAGCAGGCTGCCGTCCTCATCGACCTCGGTCACCTCGATGACGCCCACCGGGGGCAGGCGCTGCTGCCGGCCCAGCGGCTTCTGGCCCTGCGCCCCTTGCCGGGCGGCGCGGGGCAGGTCCTTGGGGTCGGGCAGGCCTTCGGCGGCCCGTTCGGCCATGATGTCCTTCAGCAGCCGCTTCAGCCAGATGCGGTCCTGGCCCTTGATGCCGAAGGCCTTGCCCACTTCCCGCTTGCCGGCCTTGCCGCCGGTTTCATCGATGAAACGTCGGATTTCCTGGCGTGACGGCAGATGCGGCGGAACCGATTTCACCATGAAACTGCCCGCCGGGCGGAACCTTGGCCGGGGCGATCGGAGCAGCGACCGGGCATCCCCGCACACGGGCAGGCCCCTGCCCCGTCCCTGGGAAAGGACGGGATGGAGTTACCGCGAGGCGGCGGACACAGGATCACGATTCGGCTGCAGGCTTCTTTGGCGCAGCCTTCTTCTTCGCCGGGGCCTTCTTTGCAGGTGCCTTCTTCGCCGCCGTGGTCTTTGCCGCGGCAGCAGGCGCCTTCTTGGCCGCAGGCTTCTTCGCGGCCGCCTTCTTCGGCGCGGCCTTCTTCTTCGCCGGAGCCTTCTTGCCAGACTTTGCGGCCCGCTCGGCGATCAGCTGCACCGCCTGTTCCATGGTGATCTCGGTCGGCTCGATCCCCTTGGTGATCGTGGCGTTGATCTTGCCGTGCTTCACGTAGGGGCCGTAGCGTCCCTCGAAGACCTGGATCTCGCCGCCGCCGTCGGGATGTTCACCCACCACCTTCAGCGGCGTCGCGGCGGTGCGGCCACCCCGATTCTTGGCTTCAGCCAGGACGGAAACCGCCCGGTTCAGGCCGACATCCAGCGCTTCCCGCCAGTCGCTCAGCCGACCGTATTTCTTCTCGTGCTCCACGTAGGGGCCATAGCGGCCCAGCCCGGCATTGATCGGCTTGCCGGTTTCGGGGTGGTCGCCGATCACGCGCGGCAGGGACATCAGCTGGATCGCCAGCGGCAGTTCGACCGCGGCCGGCTCCAGCCCCTTGGGCAGGGACACGCGCTTCGGCTTCTGGCCCTTCTCGACCGGTTCCCCCAGCTGCAGGTAGGGACCGTAGGGGCCATGCTTCAGCCAGATCATCTCGCCCGTCGGCGGGTCGATGCCGATCTCGCGGTCATCACCGGCCTGTGCCTCCGCATCCGCCGGGTCGCCGCCGAGCTTCCGGGTGAACTTGCAATCGGGATAGTTCGAACAGCCGAGAAAGGCGCCGAACTTGCCCAGGCGCAGGCTCAACTCGCCAACCGCGCATTTCGGACAGGTGCGCGGGTTGGAGCCATCTTCGCGCGGCGGGAACAGCGACGGGGCGAGGAATTCGTTCAGCGCGTCCAGCACCTCGCCGATCCGCAGATCCTTGGTTTCCTCCACCGCCGCGTGGAAATGGGTCCAGAACCGGCGCAGCACTTCCTTCCAGTTGATCTTGGCGGCGGAAATGTCGTCCAGTTCCTCCTCCAGCGTCGCCGTGAAGTCGAACTGCACGTAACGTTCGAAGAAATTGATCAGGAACGCCGTGACCAGGCGACCCTTGTCGTCGGGGATGAAGCGTTTCTTGTCCAGCCGGACGTAATCGCGTTCCTGCAGCACCGACAGGATGGAGGCATAGGTGGACGGTCGCCCGATCCCCAGTTCCTCCAGCTTCTTCACCAGGCTGGCCTCGGAGAAACGCGGCGGCGGATCGGTGAAATGCTGCTTCGGTTCGATCTTCTCGCGCTGCAACGGCTGGCCTTCGCGCATCTTCGGCAGACGGCTCTCGTCATCGTCGTCCTTGCGGTCGTCCTGCCCCTCTTCGTAGAGCTTCATGAAACCGGGGAATTCGACGACGGTACCATTGGCACGGAACGTCAGCCCCGCGCCGGTGACGCCGTCCACCGCGATATCGACGGCGGTCTGGGCCAGGCGCGCGTTCTCCATCTGGCTGGCGACCGTGCGCTTCCAGATCAGTTCGTAGAGCCGGTGCTGCTCTGCCGACAGCACCCGCTTCATCTCGTCGGGGGTGCGGCGCACATCCGTCGGGCGGATGGCCTCATGCGCTTCCTGCGCGTTCTTCGCCTTGGTGGACCATTCGCGCGGCTTGCCCGGCAGGAAGGCGTTGCCGAAGGTCTCGCGCACCGTGCCACGGATGGCGTCCACCGCCTCCGCCGCCAGCTGCACGCCATCGGTTCGCATGTAGGTGATCAGACCCACCGTCTCGCCGCCGATATCGGCCCCTTCGTAGAGCCGCTGCGCCACCTGCATGGTCTGCTTGGCGCTGAAGCCGAGCTTCCGCGCCGCTTCCTGCTGCAGGGTGGAGGTGATGAACGGCGGTTGCGGGCGCCGCTGGGTCTGCCGGGTCTCGATCCCCGCGACCTGGAATGCGCCGTGTGCCGCCCGTTCCGCGAGTTCCAGCGCCTGTGCCTCGTTGGCGATGGCGAACTTGTCGAGCCGCAGGCCGTCGACCTGGGTCAGACGGGCACTGACCTCCTCGCCGTCATCGGTGCGGAAGACGGCGCGGATCGACCAGTATTCGCGGGCAACGAACTTCTCGATCTCCAGTTCCCGCTCGACAATCAGCCGCAGGGCGACCGACTGCACGCGGCCAGCCGACCGTGCGCCCGGCAGTTTCCGCCACAGCACGGGGCTGAGCGTGAAGCCCACCAGGTAGTCCAGCGCGCGCCGGGCCTGCTGCGCGTTGACGAGATCCATGTCGATCTCGCGCGGCTGCTTCATGGCGGCCAGGATGGCGCGCTTGGTGATCTCGTTGAAGACGACGCGCTCCACGTCGACATCCTTCTTCACCGCGCGCTTGGCCTTCAGCGCCTCCAGCACGTGCCAGGAAATCGCCTCCCCCTCGCGATCCGGATCGGTGGCGAGGATCAGGCGATCCGCGCCCTTCATGGCATCGGCGATGGCTTTCAGATGCTTGGCGGACTTGGGGTCCGCCATGTATGTCATGGCGAAATCCTCATCGGGCAGCACGGATCCGTCCTTGGACGGCAGGTCGCGGACATGCCCGAAGGACGCCAGAACCGTATAGCCCGGACCCAGATACTTACCGATGGTTTTCGCCTTGGCAGGCGACTCGACGACGACGACGTCCATGGAACCTCTGCTTGGCTGTTGGCAGCACGCATACCGGCTGCTCGCGGCGGCTGGAAGATGGTCAAAGCATATCGGCCTGTCAACGGGGCCGCTGTCACCTCCGTCCGATGCTACCCCGCGCCGGGCCCTGTTTCCGTTCGCCGGGCGCGAGCCGGGCCTTGCCGAATGCCGCCATCACGCCAGGTCCAGCGAGAACCGGTTTCCCGCGTGGCGGGTGACCCGCCCGGTGATCTCCAGTTCCAGCATGGCCGCGTGAAACACCGGCGCGGAAAGGTCTGCCGCGCGCATCAGGTGATCCGCCGCGGCAGGTTCGGGGGACAGGGCATCCATCAGCCCCCGCCGCGCCAGGTCGATGTCGCTGTTGTCCAGTCGCAAAGGCGCCTCGAACCCGCCATCCGGGCGCTGTTCGCGCAGCGGCCGGGCGCGGGATGCAGCGCCATGATCGCCCGCCATGGCGCCGAGACCCCGCAGTTCGTCCAGCACGTCATCGGCACTTTCGACCAGCCGGGCACCGTCGCGGATCAGCCGGTTGGCCCCCCGTGCCCGTGGGTCGAGCGGTGATCCCGGTACGGCCAGCACCGCCCGCCCCTGCTCCCCCGCCAGCCGTGCGGTGATGAGGGAGCCGGACCGGGCCTGCGCTTCGATCACCAGCACCGCCAGCGACAGGCCGGAGATGATGCGGTTGCGGCGGGGAAAATGCCGCGCCAGCGGCTCCGCGCCCAGCGGGGCCTCCGCCACCACCAGTCCCCGGTGCCCGATCGCCGACTGCAGGTCGCGGTTCTCCGGCGGATAGAAGACGTCGATGCCCCCGGCCACCACGCCGACCGTGCCGGTGGCGAGACTCGCCTGGTGCGCGGCGGCATCGATGCCCCGCGCCAGGCCGGAGATGATCGTCACCCCGGCCTCTCCCACCGCCTGCGCGATCTGCTGGCAGAGCGTGCGCCCGTTGGCAGAGGCATTGCGTGCGCCCACCACGCCCAGCGTCGGCCTGTGCAGCAGGGCGACATCACCAACGGTGGCGAGCACCGGCGGCGCATTGGCCGCGGCAGCCAGCGTGGCCGGGAAATCCGGATCACCGGCAATCAGGAAACGACCGCCCAGCCGCTCCAGCGCGCGCCATTCCTTCTCTATCGCGGCGGTCGGTGCGATCTTGAGTTTCCGGCGACCCGCCCGCGCCGCGATCTCCGGCAGGGCATCCAGCGCGGCAACGGCGGAGGCATAGCGATCGAGCAGGCCGTGAAAGGTTGCGGGACCGATGTTCTCGCTGCGGATCAGGCGCACCCGGGCCAGCCGCTCGGCCTCGGACAACCCGGCTTCGCCATCCTCCGGTTGCATGGACGCAGGAATGTTCATCCAATGATCCTGCCAGAGGCTTCCGCCCGGCACCAGTCCCGATTGGGTCAGCGCCCGTGGTGTGCCGCCGCTCATGACCCATATTGCTGCCATGTCCTTCAAGCCGAGTTGATACCCGCCGAGACCGGATGGCCGTGCTAGGCTGCCGGAAAACGGGAGGGAAGGATGGTGCTGCGACGCATTCGGGCGACCACCGGCGCGTTGATGGCCGCGGGGTTGATGGCGACGGGAATCCTCGCCGCGACGGCCCCCCCTGCCAGCGCCGAAGAGCCGACACCGGCACGGATGCTGGCGCTGTCCTGCGCGGCCTGCCACGGACCCGACGGGGCCAGCCCGGGCAGCATCCCGGCCCTGAAGGGCCTGGAACCCGCCGTCATCGCCACCGCCATGCGGGCGTTCCGCGATGGCTCCCGCCCCGCGACGGTCATGGGCCGCATCGCCAGCGGATACTCGGACGCGGAGATCGACCTGCTTTCGCGACAGTTTCCCGCCGGAGAGATGAAGCAATGACCGGGAAAGCCGGTCGCGGCCTGTCGCGGCGCGCGGTTGGCAGGCTGGGGGCAAGCGCGCTGGCCGCCGCCGCCATCGGGCCGGCGACCATCGGGGCTGCCCGGGCCGCGCCTTCACGTACCGTGGACGTGGTGGTGGTTGGCGGCGGCTTCGGCGGTGCCACGGCGGCCCGCTACCTGAAGCAGTTCGCGCCGGGCCTGTCCGTCGTGCTGGTGGAACAGAATCCCGTGTTTCACACCTGCCCCTTCCGCAACCTGGTGCTCGCCGGCCTGCGGCCGCTGTCCGACAGCGCCCCCGGCCATGACGGACTGGCCGCCCTCGGACACAGCGGGGCGCCACGGCCCCGCCGGCGCCTGGTCGTGGCACG
>CAJYBQ010000004.1 GCA_913064755.1 uncultured Alphaproteobacteria bacterium | reverse complement strand
TCACCCTGACGGATCTGCTGGATGGCGTAGACCCCGTGGACGAGGTGATTGTCGCCCACGCACCGGCCCCCGGCGACCGGATTGCCCTGAACCCCATCGCCATTGCCCGCATCGCCGCCAGCCGCGGCATTCGCTGGATGCCGCCCGCGGGCATGCATCGCATCACCGTCACCCGCGCCAGCGCCATCGTGCCCATGGCCGACATCATGGCGGAGGTCGAACTGGCCCTGTCGGAGCGGACCAACGGCATGGACCTGGAGATCGAGATCGCCGGAAACCGCTCCACCCTGCATGTCGCGACCGACCAGTTGCCGACGGTAGAGGTGATCAGCATGGACTATGCCCCGCCACCCGGGCGTTTCAGCGCCATCGTCTCATCCCCCGCCGGTGATCCGTCGGCCCGCCGCGAACGCCTGCATGGCCGGGCCTGGGTCATGGCCGATGTCCCGGTGCTGAGCCGCACGGTTCGCCCCGGCGACGAGATCACGGAGGCCGATGTCACCTGGCAGCGTGTCCGCGAGACCCGCGTGCGCCGCCAGACGGTTTCCGATGCGGCCGAACTGATCGGCATGAGCCCGAAACGCCACATCTCCGCCAACCGCATGATCCGGATCAGCGACCTGCAGGCACCGATCACCGTCGCCAAGGGGTCCAACGTCACCATGGTCTACCGCAACGGCGGCCTGCTGCTGAAGGCATCGGGCCGGGCCATGGAGAACGGAGGCCGCAACGAGGTCATCCGGGTGATGAACGACCGCAGCCGGCTGACCATCGAGGCAAAGGTCATCGCGCCGGGCCAGGTAAGTGTCCTGCCCGCCGGGACCCGAGTTTCCCAGCTGAGCCGCTGAAATCGACCACGAAACGCCCTACCGGGCATACGAACCGGCAAAAATTGCCGCAGAAGCGTACCGCCGTACACCGCGACCTGAAGGACAAAATGTCATGAAACGCTCCCTGATCCGCACCCTGGCGATCCTCGTCGCCGCCACGACACTGACCGCCTGCTCCGCCGTCGACCGCGTGCAGAACATCGGCAAGGCACCGGATCTGACGGAGATCAAGGACCCGCGGGCGGAATCCAGCTACCGCACGGTCAGCCTGCCCATGCCGCGCCCGGAACCGACGATCCGCCAGGCAAATTCCCTCTGGCGTCCCGGTGCACGGGCGTTCTTCACGGATCAGCGCGCTTCCCAGCTCGGCGATATCCTGACCGTGCAGGTGCAGATCGATGACCAGGCGCAGTTGAACAACTCCACCTCCCGCGCCCGGACGGCGTCGGAAGATGCCGATGCCACCTCGCTGCTCGGCTTCCAGAGCAACTTCGGCAACTTCCTGCCGGACGCCGTGGATCCCACCAGCCTGATCAGCGTCGGCAATACCAGCAACCACGCCGGCACCGGTACGGTGGACCGCGACGAAACCATCAACCTGCAGGTCGCGGCCCTGATCGTGGACCGCCTGCCCAACGGCAACCTGGTCATCGCCGGACGCCAGGAAGTGCGGGTGAACTTCGAGGTGCGCGAACTGCTGATCTCCGGCGTTGTCCGCCCGCAGGACATCACCGCCACCAATACCGTCAACCACAGCCAGATCGCCGAAGCCCGGATTGCCTACGGTGGCCGCGGTCAGCTCACCGACGTGCAGCAGCCCCGTTACGGCCAGCAGCTGCTCGACGTGATCCTGCCCTTCTGATCGGGATCACCAACAGCAACAACCAACACCAGAAACACACCAATCCCTCCGTCCAGACCATCCCCCAAAGGATCTGAAGACAGGGAACTCAGGCCGGTACCCCCAACAGGGTACCGGCCCTTTTTTTGGTCTCGGAGCATTGCGGAGGCCAAGGTCACCGGCGCGTCCTGCCAATCCGTTCGGACCTGCAACGAAGCCCCGGATCAGTGGCGTGCCTGGTCCGATCAGTCGTCCTGCGCTTCGGTTTCTGCTTCAGGGTCGGACGGCCCGGCAATCGCGGTCGCCGCCGCGGCCTCCACCATCTCCTGCGGCAGATCCTTCTTCGTCTTCGCGCCAAGGGATTTCAGTTCGGTGGCCTGGTTGATCAGGTTGCCGCGGCCATCGATCAGCTTGCCAACGGCGGCCTGCTGCGCCTTCGACGCCCGGTCGAGGTGGCGCCCCACATCGCGGACGTCATCCACGAAGCCGGCAAACTTGTCGTAGAGCAGCCCGGCGCGGCTGGCGATATCCTCGGCATTCTTCTGCTGGCGCTCCACCTGCCAGAGGCTGCCGACGGTACGCAGCAGGGTGATCAGCGTGGTGGGCGTCGCCATGGTGATGTTCTGGGCGATGGCAAAGCCGGTCAGGTCCGGGCTTTCCTGCAGGGCGGCGGCGAAGGCCCCTTCGATGGGAACAAACATGATCACGTAGTCGGTCGTGGCCCCGGTGATGCGGGTGTAATCCTTCGATGACAGGCCCCGGATGTGCTGGCGCAGGGATTCCACGTGGCGTTTCAGGGCAACCGCCTGCTCCGCCTCCGTCTCCGCATTCACATAGGCTTCGAAGGCGACCAGCGAGACCTTGGAATCGATGATGATCTTGTGGTCGTTGGGCAGGTTGACCACCACGTCGGGCCGCAGCCGCTCTCCGCTGTCGATGGTTTCGCTCTGCTGGGTGGAGAACTCCTCCCCTTCCCGCAGCCCGGACTTCTCCAGGATCGTGGCGAGGATCATCTCCCCCCAGGCACCCTGGGTCTGGGTCTTGCCCTTCAGCGCGCGGGTCAGGTTCAGGGTTTCCTGCGTCATCTCCGTGCTGTGCTTCTGCAGGGACTCGATCTGCTGTTTCAGCGCCGCCTGCCCCGCCGCGGCCTGCACCTGGGCGTTGGTCATGCCGGTGTGGAACTCGACGATCTTCTGGCGCAGCGGGGTCAGCAGGCCTTCGATCTGTTCCCTGTTCTGCTGCTTGAAGTTGGTGGCATGTCCCTTCAGCACCTGGTCGGCCAGTTCCCGGAACTCCCGCGTCATGCGTTCGCGGGCGTCGGTCAGTTCCTTCAGCCTCTCCTCGGCCCGCGCGTGATCCTTTTCCTGCGCCTGCTTCAGGGCCGCCAGTTCGGCGCTCAGCGCGGCGTGACTCTCCTGCTTCGCCTTCAGGTCGGACGTCACGGCCGCCAGCCGCCCTTCACCCTCCGCCAGCCGGTCCACCAGGTTCCGGCAATCCGCCTCCAGCGTCGCGATGCGCTGATCCCGCTCCGCCACATCCCTGCGCGCCTCTGCCAGCGCGGCCTCGGCGGCATCGCGCGCCTCGACGATCGCGGCATCGGGATCGACGGTCGCACCAATGCGGCGGATCGCGAGAAACGCGGCCACCGCCACGAGCAAGGCGGCACCAAGGGCGACCGCGACCAGAAGGGTTGGTTCCATGAAACAGGCTCAATTCATAATGGTTGAGCCCGCATCATCTGCCTAATCGACGAGATTCGGAACGCCGAAGCCGACGTCGATGTATTCGCGCTCCGCCAGCTTGAAGACATCGACTTCCTGCGCCCTTGGATCCAGGTCGTATTCCGGTGGCTCGATCGGGTCATCGACGAACAGCAGCATCGGCGTTCCATCGCGGGCATGGCGCAGGGGAAATCCGACGGCTTCCGACGTCGTGTGCTTGCCGGACTTGTAACGCACCTGGTTGATGTTGCGCATGCCGCAGGGATGCTCGGCAATCGTGATCAGTTGGCGATAGGCGCTCTGCCGACGGGACTCGTTGACCAGTTCCAGGTAGTCACGCCCCGTGGGGTCGAACCCGATGCGCTGCGTGATCGCCGTGCCCACCAGTCGTATCATCGACCTGCCCGGCTCCGCCAGGTCATGCAGCAGCAGGTAGGGCAGCAACGGCTTGATCCTGGACGGGTCGATCATCGACCGCGTGGGGATCCCGTCGGGCACCTCGCGATTCAGCGACCACCAGTACTCGCTGAACGCGCGACATCGTTCGCTGCGAAATTCCATTCCTGCCTTGCCTGTCGTTGCCCCGATTGCCTGCATGCCGCTGGGTAACATCACCCAGTATCACCCGAAAGTTGAAAAAAACTCCATCCCACCAGTGATTTTTCTCAGGTGACAGCACGCGCATGGGCGGTAGTCTCAGCCGTCGCTCGCCAGATCGGATAAGAAACCATGCCTGCACGTCCCGGCCGCCAGTTCCTTCAGGTCCCTGGCCCCACGAATATCCCCGACCGCATCCTGAACGCCATGCACCGTCCCGCCATGGATTTTGCCGGTCCGGGCTTCATGGATATCGCGATCGAGTGCTTTGAACAGGTCAAGCCCCTGTTCGGAACGGAGGGCGAGGTCTTCTTCTATACCGCGTCCGGTCACGGGGCCTGGGAAGCGGTCTACGTGAACCTGTTCGAGGCCGGTGACACGATCCTGATGCCGGAGACCGGGCGCTTTTCCCTGACCTGGGGGGAAATGGCGACGTCCTTCGGGGTGGGAATAGAGACCATTCCCAACGACTGGCGCACCGCGATCGACACCAACGCGCTGGAGGATATCCTGCGCCGCGATACCGGTCACCGGATCAAGGCCGTGCTGGCCGTGCACACGGAAACCGCGACCGGTGTCACGTCGGACGTGCAGGCCATGCGCGCCGCGCTGGATGCCGCCGGGCACCCGGCGCTGCTGGTGATCGATGCCATCGCGTCCTTCATGACCACGCCACTGCCCATGGACGCCTGGGGCGTCGATGTCGTCATCGCCGCCTGTCAGAAGGGGCTGATGATGCCCCCCGGGCTGTCGTTCAACGCGGTCGGGCCGAAAGCGCTGGCCGCCACCAGGGCCGTGCGAACCCATCGCGACTACTGGTCCTGGGATGCGCGGCTGGGGATGGAGCAGTATCGCCGGTTCTGCGGCACCGCGCCCGAGCATCTGATCTTCGGCCTGCGCGAAGCCATCACCATGCTGAACGAATGGGGCCTGGACGCCGTCTTCGCGCGCCATGCCAGGCTGGCCGGGGCCGTGCAGGCCGCTGTCGGCGAATGGACAAGGGGCGGGGCGCTGGAATTCAACGCCACCCGTCCGGACGAACGGTCCACGTCCCTGACCGTTGTCCGCCGCACCGACGGCGGCAGCGCGGAGGACATTCGCCAGGCCGCGCGGGAAGTGTTCGATGTCGCCGTCGGTGGCGGCCTGTCCCACCTGGCGGGAAAGGTATTCCGCATCGGTCACATGGGCGACCTGAACGACCCGATGATCCTCGGCGCGCTTGCGGGGATCGAGGCGGCGCTGGTGCAGACCGGCGTGGCGCATGAGAGCGGACTGCGGGCGGCAACGGCATATCTTGCCACCACGGCCCCGAAACTGACCACACGCGACAACCGGGTGATCACCTGAAACATCAGGTCACCCAGCCGACCACCAGCAGCGCCGTCGCCAGCACACAGCCAACGAACGGTATCTGGAACCAGAACCGCCAGGCAATGAAGGCATAGACCGCGCTGACCAGGACGAGCAGCGGCAGCAGCCACTGAATCCCCGCCACACCCGATAGCAGGATCAGCAGGGCGAACAGCAACACCCCGATGGCGTGGCTCAGGTGAAAGCCGAGGCTCGCGGTCCAGTAGTCACGGCCGTTGGGCGCCAGCGCCACGGTGGTCTTCCCCAGGGCCGCGACCAGTTCATGATCCCCGGGCCGGAAATAGCGGGGACGCCGCAGGATGTCGTGCAGCGTGTAGACCCCGTGCGCGAGGCCGAGCAGTCCGTAGACCGCCGCGGCGATGATCACCGGCATGGAGTGCGGAAACCAGTCCGGCACCCTTCAGGATCCCAGCTCGCGACTGCGTCGTGCCGCGGCATCAACCGCCCGTCGCACCAGTGGTGCGAGACCGTCGTCCGCCATCAGCACCTCCAGCGCGGCCTGCGTCGTGCCGCCGGGGCTGGTGACGTTCTTGCGCAGGGTGCCCGGATCCTCGGGCGCCGCATGGGCCAGCGCACCGGCCCCGTAGACGGTCTGGGAGGCCAGTTGCGCGGCAAGCTCCGCCGGCAGTCCCGCCGCGATACCCGCCTGTGTCATGCATTCGATCATGTAGAAGACATAGGCCGGGCCGGAACCGGAGACCGCCGTCACCGCATCCATCAGCGCCTCGTCCTCGATCCATGCCACGGCGCCGACCGCCGCCAGCAGGGTGTCCGCCCGGGCACGCATCGCCGACGTCACCGGACCATTCGGGCAGGCAACCAGCATCCCCTTGCCCACCGCGGCGGGGGTATTGGGCATGGTGCGGACAACGGCCGCATCCGGTCCCAGGATGCCTTCGAAGAAACGAATGGTCGTCCCCGCCGCGATGGACAGGAACTGGGTTCCCGGCCCCCTGAACCGCACGTAGTCGGGAACGACATCGACCATCTGCTGCGGCTTCACGGCGAAGATCACGCAATCCGGCGCGAACCCGGCAGGGATATCGGCTGCGGCGGCAACAACGTTGATGCCGCGTTTCGCCCAGGGCTGGCGCAGGGCTTCGGTCGGTTCGACGATGACAACGGACGCCGGGTCCGTACCCTGGTCCAGCCAGCCCGCCAGCATCGCACCGCCCATCTTGCCGCAACCGACCAGCAACAGACCGTTCGCCATTTCATTCATCCCTTCAGAAAACCCTGCAGCCCGGTCCGGTGGCAATCCGTTCAGCCAACGGTCGGATCGGGACTGACCTGCACCACCCGCTTGCCGAAATTCTCCCCCGCCAGCATGCCGATGAATGCCGCCGGGGCGTTTTCCAGCCCCTGCACCACGTCTTCTTCCACCGCGATGCGGCCATCGGCAATGTGGCCTGCCGTCTCATCGATGAACTGCTCGATCAGATGGGCGTGGTCGCGCACCACGAATCCCTGCACGTTCAGGCGCTTGGAAACGATCTCGTTCACATGTTTCAGATGATAGGGTTCGGCCAGGTTGTACTGGCTGATCATGCCGCAGACGGCAAGCCGCGCGAAGCTGTTGGCATGGGCCAGGACCGCGTCCAGGTTCTCGCCGCCCACGTTCTCGAAATCCACATCGATGCCTTCCGGACAATGCAGGCGCAGGGCCTCCAGCACCGTCGGCGCGATGCGATAGTTGAACCCATCGTGGAAGCCGCATTCGCCGGTGATGAAACGGACCTTCTCATCCGATCCGGCACTGCCGACGACGCGCGCACCGGCGATCCGGGCGAGCTGACCCGCGACCTGTCCCACGGCGCCGGATGCGGCGGAGACATAGACGGTCTCCCCCTCCTTCGGCTTGCCGATCATCATCATGCCGACATAGGCCGTCAGGCCCGGAAACCCCAGCGTGCCGAGGTAATAGGACAGCGGTGCCCGGCCCGGATCGACGCGGCGCAGGCTTTCGCCGCCCCTGGCCACCGACCAGTCGGCCCAGTCCAGCATGCCGTAGACGAAGTCGCCCTCCCGGAAGTCGGCATTGCGGCTTTCGGCCACTTCGCCGATGACCCGGCCGAACAGCGGCTTGCCGATCTCGAAGCCCGGTGCATAGGCCACGCCGCCATCATTCATCAGCCCCCGCATGTAGGGATCGACCGACATGTAGATGTGGCGGACCAGCACATCACCCTCCGCCAGCGGCGCGGTCGCCCCGTCCAGCAGCTGGAAATTCTCTGGCAGCACAACCGTTTCAGGACGGCTGGCAAGTGACACCTGTCGTGTCATGGGCATGGTATTCCCCCCGGATTTCATGTCGTGGCGACGTTTGGACGTTGACCGAAGTGTGACAGGTCTTGGCCTGCTGCCTCAACCCCGGTTAGCAGATGGCGGCATCCAGCGCAGTGCCATGATGGTGATGTCATCGGACGCGGGCGCGCCGTCGGCATGCCGTTTCACGTCCTCGTAGAGCGTCTGCTGCAATTGATCCGACAGCATGTCGGCTCCCATGCCATCGATCAGGCCATGCAGCCGTTCGTTGCCGTAAAGGTCGCCGTCCCGGTTCATCGCTTCCCCGATGCCATCCGTGGTGATCAGCATCATCTCGCCGGGCGCGAGGTCGAGGCTGTCGGCCATGTAGGGGAAATCGTCCAGCACGCAGACAGGTGGCCCGCCGCCGCCCTCGACCAGGCGGATACCGGGCACGCCGGGGGTGAAGACCAGCGGCGGTTCATGGCCCGCGTTGCAATAATCCAGGCGCCCGGTACGCAGGTTCAGGATTCCTGCGAACAGGGTCACGAACAGCATGTTCGGGTTCTCGCGGCTGATCTCCGCGTTCGCGGCCATCATGATCTCGTCGATATCCTGGATGTCGCGCAGCACCGCCGATTTGTAGAGCGCCTTGGAAATCGCCATGAACAGGCTGGCCGGCACCCCCTTGCCCGACACGTCACCGACGGAGAGGAACAGGCGGTCATCATCGATCATGAAGAAGTCGTAGAGGTCGCCCCCCACGTCCCGCGCCGGTTCCAGCATTGCGGCCAGCGAAAGCTGCGCGCTGATGTCCGGCAGGGTGTCGAGGCCCGGCAACAGGCCAAGCTGTATCTCGCGTGCCGCGTCAAGCTCACCCTGCAACCGCGCCCGTTCCTCCCTCTGCCGCTGCAGGTGCTGTCCCAGGGCCCGGCGGTGCGCATTGGCAATCAGCAAGGTGACCATCAGCATGGCCAGGCCGATGACCACGCCGCTTGCCGCCACGCCGATGGTATCGACGAAGACGCGCTCCGTTGCATAGGCGAACAACCCGCCGGCGATCGTCAGCGCCAGCAGCAGGATGATCAGCGGTATCCCGGCCCTGAGCGGCAGCACCGGCACCACGAAGACCAGGATCAGCCCCACCGCGATCAGCGCCGCCAGCTCCAGCCAACGGGTCCAGCCGGGGCGGGAGACATGATATTCCTCGTGAATGGCCTCGATCAGTTGAGCGTGCACGTCGATCCCCGGCGCACGGTATCGCAGCGGCGAGGTCTGCAGGTCGACAAGTCCCTGCCCCGTCAGCCCGATCATGGCGATCGCACCGTCCAGCGACAGGGCAACATCGTCGTCACGCAGCACGTCGATGGCAGACACGTAACGGCTGGCATAGGGTGGCGAGAAAGGCACGTAGATCGTGCCATCGGCCTCGGTCGGGACGAACCAGTCGCCGATCTGCACCCCGTCGATCCGCCCGTCCTTTCCGGTGACGGTCAACAGGCCGCCAAGTGCCACGCGCAGCAGTTCCAGCGCGAAGGCCGGTACCGGGCGGCCATCCACCATGGCCACCGCCGGGATCCGCCGGATGATCGCGTCCGGGTCCTCGATCGCATTCAGCAGGCCCTGCCCCGCGGCGGCGGACGCTATCTGTCTGAGCGAGTGGTCGGCACCGGGGAAACGGGTCAACAGGCCCTTGAGCGCGGGTTCGGTGAAGGCAATGGGATAGGGCCTGACCGGTGCATTGACGCCACTGCCGGTCCGCGTGCCGCCAAGTCCGAGCACGACGGGCCACCGTGCGATCGTCGCGGCCAGTTCCGCGTCGTAGTCAGGCAGGGACCGCAGGTAGGCCACCACGTCGGCGGGCGGGTCTGCCATCCGATCCGCGAGATGGCGCGGCGATTGACGGTCCGGGTCCAGGAACAGCACGTCCAGGCCGATGGTCAGCGCCCCCCCCTGGCCCATCCGGTCGATCAGATCGGCGACGACCGTCCGGGGCCATGGCCACTGGCCGATCTCGGCGATGCTGCGTTCATCGATCGCGACGACCACCGGCAGATCGCTCTCCACCGGGCGCGGCATCAATTGCTGGGACAGGTCGTAGAGTTCCCGCCGCAGGGGATTGTCGGCAAGGAAGGCAATGTCGACGACCAGGCAGAGCGCCAGCACGGCCAGCCCGACGGCCCGCCCGCGCCACAGGCCCAGGATTCCGCTGATCCCCGTCAGGTCCGGGGCAATGTCTTCCGGGCGCTGTTCCCCCGCCACGGTCTCGTCCGGTCCTGCCGCCGCATCAGTCATCCCGGCGGTTCCCGTCAGAGTTCGATTTCAAGCCCGTCGTAGGACGCCACCACGTGCAGGGGCAGCCCGTCACCGCGCGAGATTTCCTCGAACCGGCGGGTTTCCGCCAGCACCTGGTCGATCTGCGCATCGCTGTAGACCGGTTCATGATGGAACATGCAGAGCGTCTTCACCGCCGCCATCTGGCACAGTTCCACCGCGACCATGTTGGATGAATGCCCCCAGTCTTCCTTCAGCGACGTGGCATCGGCGAGCGAATACATGGTGTCGAAGCCCACGGCGTCCGCGTCCCGGAAATGGCGCACGAAGTAATCCGTCTCTTCCTGGTCTTCCAGCTTGTGTTCGGAATCGGTCGAATAGACCGCGACCTTGCCGCCCTTCTCGAACCGGTAGCCGTAGGAATCACCCGCATGCAACTGCCTGAACGGCGTGACGGTCAGGCCCCCGACCTGGTAGGTCTGTTCCGGTTCCAGCTTCACGAATTCGATGGTGGCACCCAGGAATTCGAAGGGGACGGGAAAGCTCGGGTTGTCCTGCTGGCGGCGGAAGGCCATCTCCAGTTCGTCGTGACAGCCGTGGATGCGGATCACGTTGCCCGGAATGAACGCCGGGATGAAGAACGGGAACCCCATGATGTGGTCCCAGTGCACATGGCTCTGGAAGATGTTGTAGACCTGCGGTGCCCCCGGCCCGTGCTTGCCCAGCGCGTTCAACGCCAGCCTGCGCGCGCCTGATCCCATGTCGCAGATGATGTATTCCGGCCCATCGGTCTCGATCTGCACGCATGAACTCTCGCCGCCATAGGTGCCGCGCATGTGGAACGGAAGTGCATCCAGGGCCGCGTCCGGGTCGCCGCCCGCTTCGATCACGGCCCTGACCGCGGCGCCGATCTTGTCGCGCAGGTGGTCGGCGTTCATCGATGTGGGGATTGACCCGCGCGTCCCCCAGAAACGGATGCGCATGGTTGCTCAGTCCTCGTCCGTATAGGCCGCTGCCGCCAGGGCCGAGACCGCCTGCAGGGCTTTGGGCATTTCCTCGAAAGTCGGGAAGACCTTGTCGAAATGGCTGATCGAGAAGACTTCCCTGACGACTTCCTGCATCGACGCGATGCGGATGGTCACGCCCTTCGGCTTGGCCTGCTTGTTGGCCACCATCAGGGCCCGCAGGCCGACACTCGAGATGTAGTCGACTTTCGACAGGTCCACGACAATCTGCTTTTCGCTGCCGATCGCCATGTCGACCAGGTCGGTCAGTTTCTTCTGGAATTCACCGGCCGAGGACTGGTCGATCCGGCCTGCCGCCCTGACCACGATTGCATCGCCATAGTTTGCCGTCGTCACCTTCATGACAGAAGTCCTGTCTCCACCCGGTTCTATGCATCGAAGATCATACGGGCAGCAAATCCGTTTCGGCAATGCAAACCGGCGCGCCCGTCAATTTGCAGGACCACGCCCGATCATGCGCGACCCGCTTGCATGGTGCCATCGGGTCAGTCGAAGATGGCAGGAGCTTGAACGCAGCAAAGGAAGATCGCCGTGAACGCACCCGACATGATGGCCATTCCCCTGCCCTCCGACGCGGCGGCCGAGATCGTCGAGGACGCCAATCTGGATGACGAGTCTGTCTGGATGCAGACAGCGGAAAACGTCTGGCTGCGTCCGCTGTTCTTCAACGTGCTGCAGGGCATGTGGGTCAACGCGGTCCGCGCCCGCGGTGACGGTATCGTCAGCCGCCATCGCCATCCGTCGCCGGTTACAGGCTATACGCTCGACGGATCATGGGGCTATGTCGAACATGACTGGATCGCGCGGCCGGGCACCTTCATCTACGAACCGGCAGGTGAGACCCATACGCTCTACTGCAAGGGCGATGCGGGCCACATGACCACGATCTTCCACAACTTCGGACCGCTGCTGTACGTCGATGAGCATGGCAACCAGACCGACTACGAGGACGTCTTCACACGGCTCGAGAAATGCAAGGACTACTACCGCTCCACGCCCCTGGGGGAGGAATTCGTCACCCGGCTGATCCGCTAGACCGGCGCGCAGCTGACAGGGGACACGAGACCAAATCATAAGTGATCGACCCCGCGATGCCGTCCATGAAGCGGGCGAGCTTGATGTCCAGTGCCGTCAGGCCACCGGCGTCATGGGTGGAGAGCGTGACTTCCACCCGGTTGTAGACATTGAACCATTCGGGATGGTGATCCATCTTCTCGGCCTTCAGGGCCACCCGGCTCATGAAACCGAAGGCAGCATTGAAATCCTTGAACTGGAACGTCCGTGTCACGGCGTCCCGGCCGTCAACCAGCGCCCAGTCGGCAATGCTGCCCAGGGCCTCGGCCCGCTCGGAATCCGTCAGTTTCTCGGCCATCGGTTACCTCTTCTCAGTCATGTGTCAGGTCGTGGATCAGGGCCGCCGCGCCGGGCCATCCGGCAGTCAGGTCATCCCGCCCGCCGATCTCGAAATCCGCGAAATCGAACCCGGGGGCGACCGTGGTGCCGAGCAATGCGAAGCCCTGCCCGTCCTTCATGCGCGCACCCTGCCACACGTTGCGCGGCACCACCACTTGCGGGCGCTGACCGGCGGACAGGTCATTGCCGATGATGACGGTCCGGTGGCTGCCATCGGGCAGCAGCCAGAGCTGCTCCACCGGGTCGCCCAGGTAGAAATGGAATATCTCGTCGGAGCACAGCCGGTGCATCGTGGAGATCGCGCTGCCTTCCAGCATGTAATAGATTGCCGTTGAGACGGCGCGCGGTCCGTCGTATCCGGGCGGCAGGGCGGCGGCGGGGAGTTCATCTTTGGAGCGATGGATCTCCGCGAACCAGCCTCCTTCCGGATGTGGCTGCATGGCCAGCATGTCGCGAATTTCACCGGCTGTGGTCATCTGGAACCCCTTCCCTGCCCGATGGCCCAATCGGCCACGACAGGCGGGGTATCGTCAAGCTTGCAGCGCAAGGATCGCGGGCATAGACACCATGGCCAGGCAGGAAAAGGCCGGACGCAGCGGAGGCGGATGAACATGGGCGAGCAGAAGACCAGGGCCGAGCAGGAAGCCGAGAAGCAGGCGCGCCTCGCCGCCCGACTGCGCGAGAACCTGAAGCGCCGCCGGGCCGCCCGCAAGCCGGAAGATCGCCCCGCGAGTGCGATAAAGAATACCGAAAAGCATTGACCCGCCGCGGAATCGCCTGATTTGTGCGGGAAATCCTGCGTGCAGGCGATTCAGCCCGCGGTAATCCTGCAGTGACCTCTGGAATCTTGGACGGAACATCATGGACAGCATCCTCATCCGTGGTGGCAAGCCACTCAACGGCACCATCACGATCAGCGGGGCCAAGAACGCCGCCCTGCCCCTGATGGTCGCGACCCTGCTGACCGATGAACCCGTGATCCTGTCGAATGTTCCCGACCTGATGGACATCGCCACCATGACCGCCCTGCTGCGCGGTCACGGGACGGTGGCAACGCACCAGGCCGACGGTACCTGGCACCTGCATACCCCGGACATCACCAGCACGACGGCGCATTACGACATCGTGCGCAAGATGCGGGCGAGCGTGCTTGTCCTCGGTCCCCTGCTGGCGCGGGAGCGGCAGGCCACGGTGTCCCTGCCCGGTGGCTGTGCCATCGGCACCCGCCCGGTGAACATTCATATCGAAGGTCTGGCCGCCATGGGCGCGCAGATCGAGATCGAGGGCGGATACATGAAGGCGGTGGCGCCGCAGGGGCTGAAGGGCGCGAAGATCAACATGTCCACCGTCTCGGTCGGCGCGACGGAGAACCTGCTGACGGCCGCCGTGCTGGCGGATGGCACCACGGTGCTGGAGAACGCGGCGCGGGAACCGGAGATCGCCGACCTGATCGACCTGCTGGTCGCGATGGGAGCGGAGATCGAGGGCCGGGGAACCGACCGCCTGACCGTGCACGGCAAGGACCGGCTGCACGGGGCCAGCCATCGCGTGCTGCCCGACCGGATCGAGACCGGCACTTTCGCGGTGGCGGCGGCGATCACCGGCGGCGACATCCTGCTGGCCGGGGCGGATCCGGAAACGGTCGAGGCGATCATGGAGCCGATTTCCAGGGCCGGGGCGACCATCGACAACCTGCCCGAGGGCATTCGGGTGCGGCGCAACGGTGCCGGTATTCTGGGCGTGGATGTCATGACCCAGCCCTATCCCGGCTTTCCCACCGACATGCAGGCCCAGATCATGGCCCTGATGTCGATCAGCCACGGGGCGGCCATGATCACCGAGACGATCTTCGAGAACCGTTTCATGCATGTGCCGGAACTGGGCCGGATGGGCGCGAACATCAACGTGCACGGCGGCTCCGCCCTGGTGCGCGGCGTGCCGAAGCTGAAAGGTGCCCCCGTCATGGCGACCGATCTGCGGGCGTCGGTGTCGCTGGTGCTGGCCGGGCTGGCGGCAGAGGGTGAAACCCGGGTCAATCGCGTCTATCATCTCGATCGCGGCTATGAACGGCTGGAGGCGAAGCTGGTTGCCTGCGGTGCGGATGTCGAAAGGGTCAGGGAATGACACGATGAAGCGGATGAATGGGTAATCCAATGAAGCAGATGAACGGACACGACGAAACGCTGCCCCGGCTGCATCTGCACGCGGTGGAAGCCGACGACCTGGCCGTGCTGAGTGCCGCCGTGGCCAGCGCCACCGTGAAGCGCGGCGACCTGGGTTACCAGAAGGTCCGGCGGCGCTTTGCCTTCGTGTGCAACCGCTATCGCTGGGAGGACGAGCGCCTGCAAGGCGTCGCCGCGGGCGGCAGCCGCATCCGGGCCGGTGTCCAGATCAACGACGTGAACCGGGTCCAGGCCCAGGGCCTGTCGAACCTGGACGGTGAAACGGTGCTCGAACTGCTGTCCATCAGCGTGGAGATGCTGGACGCCCCTGCTGCCCGCCTGACGCTGAATTTCGCGGGCGGCATGACAGTGCGACTGGATGCAGGCTGTATCGACGTGCTGATGGACGATATGGGACGGCCTTGGTATACGCCCAACCAGCCTGATCACGGGCTGGAAGAACCGGACCCGAACAACAGCGAAAGCTGACATCATGACCACGACCGAACCGCTTGTCATCGCCCTGCCCAAGGGACGGATCCTGAAGGAGGCGATGCCTCTCGTCCGCGCTGCGGGGATCGAACCCGAAGCCGCCTTCGACGATCCGAAGTCGCGCCAGCTGCGCTTTGCCACCAACCATCCGGGCGTGGAGATCATCCGGGTGCGGTCGTTCGACGTGGCCACCTTCGTGGCATTCGGCGCCGCGCACCTGGGCATTGCCGGGTACGACGTGCTGATGGAGTTCGATTATTCCGACATCTATGCGCCGATCGATCTCGGCATCGGCTTCTGCCGCATGGCCGTGGCGGAACCGGCGGAACTGTCGCGCACCGATGACCCCTCGCGCTGGTCCCATGTCCGCGTGGCCACCAAGTATCCGCACATCACCGCCCAGCATTTCGCCAAGCGCGGCGTGCAGGCGGAATGCATCAAGCTGAACGGCGCCATGGAACTGGCACCGACCCTGGGCCTCTGCCGCCGCATCGTCGACCTGGTATCGACGGGATCGACACTGAAGGCGAACGGCCTGGTCGAGGTGGAGCACATTGCCGACATCACCAGCCGCCTGGTCGTCAACCGAACCGCCCTGAAGACCCGCCCCGTGGAGATCCAGGGCTGGATCGAGCAGTTCCGGAGGGCGGTCGATGCTGAAGCGGCTTGATCACGCCGATGCCGGTTTCGACGCCGCCTTCGCCGCGCTGCTGGATGACAAGCGGGAAACATCCGACGACGTGGATGCAATCGTCGCCGACATCATCGCGACGGTCCGCCGCGACGGCGATGCCGCGCTGGTGGCCTATACGCAGCAATTCGACCGCCTGGAACTGACGGCAACGGACCTGCGCTTCACGGCGGAAGAGATCGCGGCAGCGGAAGATGCCTGTGCCCCGGAAACCCTGGCCGCACTGGACATCGCCGCAAGCCGGATCGAGGCGTTTCATGCCCGCCAGCGCCCGGCCGATGACCGCTTCACCGATGCAGACGGGGTCGAACTGGGCGCGCGCTGGACCGCCATTGGCGCGGTCGGGCTCTATGTTCCCGGCGGCACCGCGTCCTATCCGTCATCCGTGCTGATGAATGCCATACCGGCCCGCGTCGCCGGGGTGGAACGGGTCGCCATGGTGGTGCCGACGCCGGACGGGGAGATCAATCCGCTGGTGATCGCCGCCGCCCGCCGTGCCGGTGTCAGCGAGATCTACCGATTGGGCGGCGCACAGGCCGTGGCAGCACTGGCCTATGGCACCGAGACGGTTGCACCGGTGGACAAGATCGTCGGTCCCGGCAATGCCTATGTCGCCGCCGCCAAGCGCCGGGTCTTCGGCCAGGTCGGCATCGACATGATTGCCGGACCGTCCGAGATCCTGGTGGTGGCCGATGGCGACAACGACCCCGCCTGGATCGCTGCCGATCTGCTGTCCCAGTCCGAACACGACGTCTCCGCACAGGCGATCCTGATCACGGACGACGCGACATTCGCCGACCGGGTCGTCGAAGCCGTGGACAGCCACCTGGAAACCCTCGACCGGTCCGGCATGGCGCGGCAGAGCTGGCAGGATCACGGCGCGATCATCCTGGTCGGCAGCCTGGACGATGCCCCGGCACTGGTGGACCGGATCGCACCCGAACACCTGGAACTGGCCGTCAATGAACCCGACGCCCTGATGGCGCGCATCCGCAACGCCGGTGCCATCTTCCTGGGCCGCTACACGCCGGAAGCCATCGGCGACTACGTGGCCGGCCCGAACCATGTGCTGCCGACCGCCCGCAGCGCCCGTTTCTCGTCGGGGCTGAACGTGCTCGACTTCATGAAACGGACGACCTTCGTGCGCTGTGACGCCGACAGCCTGCGCCGCATCGGCCCGGCCGCGGCCACCCTGGCCGACGCGGAGGGGCTGACCGCCCACGCGCTTTCCGTCCGCATTCGCAACAACGGGTGACCGGATCATGACAGATCGCCCCGACGACCGGATCGTCGAGATCACGCTGGACGATGGCTCCATCAAGAGCTGGGGTCCGGACGTGGATCATGAACGGCGGGTGGCCATCTTCGACCTGATCGAGGCCAACAACTTCACGCCGATGGGCGATGAATTCTCCGGCCCCTTCGCGGTGCACCTGTCGATCGAGGACAATCGGCTGGTCATCGACATCCGTGCCGCCGATCAGACGCCGCAGGGCCGCGTCGTGCTGGCCCTGTCGCCGTTTCGGCGCATCGTGCGCGATTACTTCAAGGTCTGCGAAAGCTATTTCAGCGCCATCAAGACCTCCACGCCCTCGCAGATCGAGGCCATCGACATGGGGCGTCGCGGCATCCACAACCAGGGCTCCGAACTGCTGCAGGAGCGGCTGGACGGCAAGATCGATATCGACTTTGACACTGCCCGACGGCTGTTCACGCTGATCTGCGTGCTGCACATCAGGGCCTGATAGAATGCCGAGTGGCTTGCCCGGTGCGGTCCTTTTCTGTTGCACCGAAAACAGTGTCCGCTCCCCCATGGCCGAAGGCCTGATGAAACAGTTGCTCGGCCACGCGGTCTACGTGGATTCCTGCGGTGTCCGTTCCCGGCCGGTCGACGGTTTCTCTATCGCGGTGATGGATGAACTCGGCATCGATGTCAGCCGCCACAGCGCCAAGAGCTTCGATGACCTGGAGGATTCATCCTTCGACGTCATCATCACCCTGTCACCGGAAGCGCAGCACAAGGCCGTCGAACTGACCCGCACCATGGCCTGCGACGTCGAATACTGGCCCACCATGGACCCGTCGCTGACGGAGGGCAGCCGCGAACGCCGCCTGGAATCCTGGCGCCAGGTGCGCGACCAGTTGCGCAAGCGCATCCTGGAACGCTTCAATCCGGGTCCGGCACCGACGGTCTGACCGGCCTCACTTCACCTCGTCCACCGTGATCCAGGTGGCGAAACCGAAGGCGGCGAGTTCGCCGGCGGCATTGTGCACGGCACTGCCCGCGTAGACCTTGCGCCCGTCGCGGCTGATCGGCCAGGCGGTGACGGTGCAGGCTTCGTCCGGCGCGACCTTCTTCAGCGTCTCGCAATGCATCCGACCCAGCAGCATGTGGCCACCGGTCTGGCCGTACCAGGCCCAGGCACCGGGGCAATCCAGCGCGGCGAGCACATAGCGGTCGGCGATCATGCCACTGTCATCGGCGAAACTGGCGTGCGGTGCCCAGGGGGCGGCGGCCATGTCGGCACCTTCGACCGGGCCTGCGAATACCCGCAGGGCATCCCCCACCTGTCGCCGGGTGCCGCAGACAAGCAGTGCGGGATCGGGCTGTCATGGTGACCGGGGTAGTTCCGCGTCGCCTCGGCAATGGCGCTTGCCGACGGCAGCGGCGGTATCGCCAGTTCCATGGGGGCCACGGCCCGCACGGTGGCGACGGTCTGCTCACCGTCCATCAGGGCATGGCCATCGGCGGTTTCGATGATCTGCATGGCGTGGCCAAGAGGTGGCGGAGCCTTCAGCGTCACCTCCGCCGGACCATGCACCATTTCCGCCAGCAGGCCCGTGATGTAGCCACCATTGGCCGATTGTGACGGACCCTGAAACCGCTGATCGATGATGATTTCCTGCACGTCTGCTCCCCACCCGATGTCTTGGTTTGTCATGTTGCATCCCTGCGGTAGTTTAGGGTCCAGCATGGCGGCAGCGAAAGGCATGGACGGACATGAGTGGCTTG
Source organism: uncultured Alphaproteobacteria bacterium (assembly GCA_913064755.1). GTDB lineage: Bacteria > Pseudomonadota > Alphaproteobacteria > Minwuiales > Minwuiaceae > Minwuia. The sequence continues at coordinate 5,577 of CAJYBQ010000004.1, read as the reverse complement.
CACGAAGACCGACTGAAGAGCGTCGTGGTCGATACCAACGCGCTCGAATGGCAGCAGAGCCCGGCGAAGGGCGTCTGGCGGAAGCGCCTCGAGCTGATTGGCGACACCGAAAAGGGCATGGTCACCTCCATCGTCCGCTTCGACCCGGGCGCGGGTTTCCCGATGCATGATCACCCCATGGGCGAGGAAGTGCTGGTCCTCGACGGGGTCTTTGCCGATGAGTTCGGCAGCTATGGCAAGGGCAGCTTCACCCTGTTGCCCACCGGATCACGTCATCAGCCGCAGACGGATACCGGCTGCACCCTGTTCGTGAAGCTCTGCCAGTACGCGGGCGACGACCGTCCCACCCGCCGCATCGACACGACCGATGCCGGTGGCTGGGTCGACGTCGGACCGGGACGCCAGCGTTTCACGGTCTACGAGGACAAGGCGCATCCGGAGAAGATCTATCTCTCCCGCCTCGCGCCCGGTTCCGTGGTCGACCACCACACCCACGACGGCGGGGAGGAAGTCTTCGTCATCGAAGGCGAGATTGCCGACGAGAACGGCCTCTACCCGGCAGGAACCTGGTTCCGGCTGGCCGACGGCAGTTCCCACGCCCCCCGCAGCGACACCGGGTGCCTTTTGTACGTGAAGACCGGCCACCTGCCGAAGCAGCAGGCCGCGGCCTGAGCCCGAGCCTTGTGCCGGAACTGAATATCGATCTGATCCTGGGGGGGAACCGGATATGGAAGTCATCTGCTACACGGATGTGAAGAGTCCCTATGCCTTTCTGGCATTTGCGGAGACCTGTCGGCTGGAGGATGCCTGGGGCACGCCCTTCGTCTGGCGGCATCACACCCTGCACATCGATACCTACCTGGATGCCGTGGACGTCCGTTCGGCGCATAACTGGCGGCGGGTGAAATACGCCTACATGGATGCCCGCCGGCTGGCCAACCGCCAGGGGCTGACACTCTATGGCCCCAAGACGATCTTCGAATCCCGTCCAGCAGGTATCGGCATGAGCTTCGCCGACCAGCAGGGCCTGATCCGGCCCTACCTAGACACGGCCTTCAAGCGGTTCTTCCAGCGTGACCTGGAAACCGGCGACCCGGCGGTGATCGAGGACCTGCTGAAGCAGGTCGGGGCCGACACCGCAGGCTTCACGGCCTGGTACGAAGGCGAAGGCGGCAGGCTGCACGACGAACAACGCGCCACGGCAGAGGCCGCCGGAATCTTCGGCGTCCCCTCCATCACCGTCGACGGCGAACTGTTCTGGGGCGGTGATCGGCTGAACCTGGTCGCGGAAAAGCTGGGCGTCGCCGATTAGCGCCGCGGAACGAAGGTGACGGGCAACACACGGGCGCGCGGCCCACCCCGGGCTGCATCGCATGCCGAGGGTTTCAGGACTCCTGCGGCAGGGCTGGTACCCGGGTCAAGCCCGGGCACTCCGTCTGTGGGCAGCCCCCTTCAGTCCTCAGTCTTCGCCGAAAACCCGCGCGAAGATCGTGTCCACGTGCTTCAGGTGGTAGCCAAGGTCGAACATCGATTCCAGCGCCTCGTCGCTCAGGGCCGCGGTGACTTCCGGGTCAGCCTTCAGCAGGGCGAGCAGGTCGGCCTTGCCGTCCGTGTCCCAGACCTTCATGGCGTTGCGCTGCACCAGGCGATAGGCATCTTCGCGGCTGACACCGGCCTGCGTCAGGGCCAGCAGGACCCGCTGTGAATGGATCAGGCCACCCAGGCGGTTCATGTTGGCCAGCATCCGTTCCGGATAGATCACCAGCTTGTCGACCACGCCGGCCAGGCGGGCCAGCGCGAAGTCCAGCGTCACCGTGACGTCCGGGCCGATCATCCGCTCGACAGAGGAATGCGAGATGTCGCGTTCGTGCCAGAGGGACACGTTCTCCATTGCCGGGATGACCTGCGCGCGCACGTATCGGGCAAGGCCGGTCAGGTTTTCCGTCAGCACCGGGTTGCGCTTGTGCGGCATGGCGGAAGAACCCTTCTGCCCCGGCGAGAAATACTCCTCCGCCTCCAGGACTTCCGTCCGCTGCAGATGCCGGATCTCGGTCGCCAGGCGCTCCACCGACGACGCGATGACGCCCATGGTGGCAAAGAACATGGCGTGGCGATCACGCGGCATGACCTGGGTGGAGACCGGCTCTATGGCCAGCCCCAGCTTTTCCGCGACATGCGCCTCGACGTTGGGATCGATGTTGGCAAAGGTGCCCACGGCGCCGGAAATGGCGCAGGTCGCGACCTCTTCCCGCGCCTGGACCAGGCGTTTGCGGTTGCGCTCGAACTCGGCGTAATAGGTGGCCAGCGTGACGCCGAACGTCGTCGGTTCTGCATGGATGCCGTGGCTACGCCCCACCTTCACGGTCATGCGGTGTTCCATGGCGCGCTTCTTCAGTGCCGCCAGCAACTGGTCCATATCCGCCAGCAGGATGTCCGCCGCCTGGGTCATCTGCACGGCAAGACAGGTGTCCAGCACATCCGACGAGGTCATGCCCTGGTGCACGAAGCGTGCTTCGTCGCCCACGTGCTCCGCCAGTGACGTCAGAAAGGCGATGACATCATGCTTCACTTCCCGCTCGATCTCGTCGATCCGGTCGACGTCGAAGCCGCCGCGATCCCAGACGGCCTTTGCCGCGTCCGCGGGAACGATGCCATTCGCCACCTGGGCGTCGGTCGCATGCGCTTCGATCTCGAACCAGATGCGGAACCGGTTCTCGGGCGACCAGATGTTCACCATTTCGGGGCGGGAATAGCGCGGGATCATGAGGTTCTCCGTGGCGGTGGCGCGGGCGGGCGCGGATGCGAAAGCGGCTAGAGCAGCCGTCTAGCAGTCCCGCCCTGCCCCCTCAAGCATTGCGTTGTCGCGGGCCGGGGGATGAAAACGCCGGGCACCATCCCCATCTGGTCGGGAAAGCAACGTGCGAGGAAATCAGGTGTTTGAAATGGGTTTACTTGGCTGGATGGTCGTTGTCGGCATCCTGTTCGTCCTGCCGCTCTGGCGGATATGTGACCGGGCGGGTCTCAGCCCGACACTTTCTCTCTATGCGCTGATCCCCTTTGCCGGGCTGCCGCTGGCCATGGGCTTCATTGCCTTCAAGGCCTGGCCGGCCGGCGAACGCCGGGTCAATGGTCCGTTCGACGAATTCGACCGGGTGAGGAGCCGCTTCTGATGGAATACCTGTTTCTCCCCGGCTCCCCCGTCGTCTTCATCCTCGCGTGGTTCGGCTGGCGCATCGCGTGCAAGGCCGGCTACAGCGGTTTCTGGGGCCTGACGGCAATCATTCCCCCCATCGGACTTGTGGTGCTGTGGGTGCTCGCCGCGCAGAAGGACTGGCCGAACCAGGGCCACGCTGGCCGGGACGGCACGACCGCTTCCCGTTCTCCGCGCCGGGCCACGACAACGACACCCGCCACGCGTGATCCGGGCGAGATCACGATCCGTCGCCCCGGTGGGTCCGTCACACGCACGGACTGACACCGGTCGCTGCCCGACGTCGGACCTGAACCCGCTACGTCCGACAGGATACCTGCCCTGCCTGACAAGGTGATTGCGTTCTGCCTGCCCCCGGCGCAATCCTGCCTGCGGGGAGGATCATCGCTTGGTCAAGGACAGAACGGAGATCACCGGCCTTGCTCTGGCATTGCTGGCCGGCGTCTTTCTGGGCAGCGCGGTCGCGGTTGCCCGCTTCGCCTATGATGGCGGGGCCAGCGGCATCGTTGTCGCCAGCGTCCGCAGTATCCTGATGACGGCACTGATGGCGGGGCTGTTGCTGCTGAACGGACGAAGCCTGGCACTGCCCCGCAAGCTGGTGCCGCTGGCGCTGTTCAACGGCCTGCTGATGTCCGCCATGACCTACGGCAACATCGGCGCGGTGGAGTTCATCTCGGTCGGGCTTGCCGCCCTGCTGTTCTTCACCTTCCCCGTGATCATCGCGGTCATCGTCACGGTATTGCGGATCGAACCGACCAGCCCGCTGAAACTCTTTTCCATCGTCTTCGCCTTTGTCGGCCTGGCCATGATGCTGGGCAGTTCCGTTGGCGACAGCGACTGGCGTGGTGTCGTGTTCTCCCTGGTCGCGGCCTTCGCGACGGCAATCAATGCGGTGCTGGTGGCGCGGTTCTTCCGGGAGATCAACGTCTTCCTGATGACGTTTCATTTCAGCTGGACCGCGCTGACCGTGCTGGTGCTGATCGGCATCTTCCTGGCCGATGTGCGCTTTCCGGTCACGGCGGGGGGCTGGGGCGGCGTGTTCGGGGTTGCCGCGCTGCAGGCCTCGGCCATGCCCATGTACCTCTATTCCATATCCCGGATCGGGGCGCTGAAGTCGGGCATGGCAACCAATGTCCAGCCGCTGGTGTCCATCGGGGAAGCCTGGGTCCTGTTCGACGAAATCCTGGGCGCGTTGCAGGCGCTGGGCGGTGTCCTCGTGCTGGGCAGCATACTACTCATGCAATGGGCGGACATGCGCCTGCGTCGGCGGTCGTTGACCTTCGTCCCCGCGCCGGATCAAATGCCGCCAACGGACAACATTTCAATTGGGGAGAAGAAACGATGAGCGATCTCACGATCATGGGCCCGGCAGCGTCGCGCGCCATGCGCACGCTCTGGATGGCGGGCGAACTGGGTATCGATTTCGATCACAAGGCGGACATCAACTTCCGCGGTGGCGACTGCCGCACGCCGGAATACCTGGCGGTGAATCGCGCCGGTCGCGTGCCCGCGATCAAGGACAGCGCCATCAGCATGGGCGAATCCTGCGCCATCAACATCTACCTGGCGAAGAAGCACAAGAAGCTGATTCCGTCCGACCTGGTGGGCGAGACCAAGGTTCTGGAATGGTCGTTCTGGGTGATGACCGAGGTCGAGAAACCCATGCTGAACTACCTGTTCCATGCTGCCATGCTGCCCGAGGACCAGCGGAAACAGGAAGTTGTCGAACAGGCCGTGGCCGACCTGGCATGGCCGCTGGAAGTCCTGGATACCTACCTGGCCAAGCATCGCTGGCTGGTGGGCGATGATTTCTCGGTCGCCGACCTGAACGTCGCCGCCGTGCTGGCATGGGGCAAGATGTCGAAGTTCGATTTCTCTGCCACGCCGCATGTCGCGGAATACATGGACCGCTGCCTCGGCCGCCCTGCCGCCAAGGTTCGGTGATCCGATGAAGCATCTGTTTGATATCAGCGGCAAGGTCGCCGTCGTCACCGGTGGCTCCAAGGGCATCGGCAAGGCAATCGCGCAGGCCCTGGCGGCCCATGGCGCAAAGGTCGTCGTGGCCAGTCGGAAGCTGGACGCATGCCAGGCCGTCGTCGACGGCATCAAGGCGGAGGGCGGCGAAGCCACGGCGATCGCCTGCAACATCACCAACCGTCCCGACCTGGAAAAGCTGGTCCGGGAGTCCGAGGCCGCCTATGGCCAGATCGACATCATGGTCGCCAATGCCGCGGTGAACCCCTTCATGGGATCCAACCTCGACATTCCCGACGATGCCTTCCAGAAGATCATGACCTGCAACGTCCAGTCGAACCTCTGGCTGGCGCAGTTGGTCATTCCGCACCTGCAGGCCCGCAACGACCAGG
>CAJYBQ010000003.1 GCA_913064755.1 uncultured Alphaproteobacteria bacterium | reverse complement strand
CCGTCATGACCCCCCAGGCCGACCGCCTGCTCTTCCCGCCCGCGGGCACGTTCTCGGCGAATCCGATCAGCACCGCCGCGGGGCTTGCCGCGATGGAGAAGTTCGACGGGGCGGCCGTGGCCCGCCTCAACGGTCTGGCGGACCGCGCGATGCGGGGCATCACCGCCGCTGCTCAGAAGACCGGTGCGATCGCCTGCGTCACGGGCGGGGGGGCGCGGTTCGGGGGCCCCAGGAAGGCCGCGCCGCCTATCGCGAAATGCTGAAGCGGTTCAGGAACAACAAGGCAGATGATTTCGAGAGCCGTCGGATGCAGGCGACGGCCCTGAGTGCCATCGGCCAACACGAGGAAGCGATAGCGGTCTACGAGGAACTGGTGACGGAACGCCCGACGGACCGCGCGCTGCTGGCCGATTATGTCGCCATGCTGATCGAGACCGAACGTTTCGAACGCGCCGAGCAATTGCTGCAGCAATAGGGTGCCGGTGTGCCCGATCGGCTATGTCAGCTTGTGCCGCAGGCGATCGAGATCACGCAGATAGGGCAGCCGGGCCTGCGCCCCGGTGACATTCTCGGCTGCCACGATTCCGCTGATAACCGCCTCTCCTGCGCCTGCGCGGGCCTGATCGGCCCCTTTCGGGTCCAGAATGACGCTTGATCCGGCATAATCGAGACCGTTCTCGGCTCCGGCATGATTGGCATAGGCAATGTGCACGCCATTCTCGAAGGCACGGGCCGGGATGACCCGCTCCGCCACCACGGACCATTCCGCTGCCAGCGCCGTGGGGACCAGGATCAACTGCGCGCCTGCCTGCGCGGCGGCGCGAACTGTTTCCGGGAATTCGGCGTCGTAGCAGATCAGGATCGCGCAGCGCATGCCGGCATGGTCGAACAGTGTCAGGCCATCACCGGGGCCGAACCGACCGATCTCCGGACCGGGTGGTATCACCAGCTTGCGGTGATTGGCGAGGCGGTGGCCGTCGGGACCGATGCAGAGCGCGGCATTGTAGACGGTGTCACTTGCCCGTTCCGGGTAGCCGTAGATGATGGCGGTGGCGGTGGTGCGGGCGATCTTCGCCACCTCCCCTGCGAATGCGCCATCGACCGCTTCCGCCATGGCCAGCGCGGCATCGCCGATGTGATAGCCGGACATGAAGAGTTCGGGACAGAGCAGCAGGTCCGCGTCGGTGCCTGCGGCCACTTCGTGCAGGCGCTGCAGCCGCGCCGTGGTCGACCGGCCCGCCAGGTCGCACTGGAACACCGCGACCTTCATGGCAGTTGCAGCAGCTGGCCAAGGCCGTCGAGCCGGTCATCGATCCCGGCCAACCGCAGCGTGTCCCAGAGCATCGCCTGGTTGCTGGCGATCACCGGCTTGCCCGTGGCGTCCTCCATCCGCTGCACCACGTCCAGGGTGCGCAATGCGCCGCAGGACACGAAGATGGCGTCCGCATCCGGTCTGTCGAGCGACAGGGCGAACTCCGCGATGAAGTCCGGCGCGACCCGTATCATGTCGCTGTCGCGTTCCAGCTGCAGCCCCTGGATGTCCAGCACGTCGAAGCCGGCATCCGCCAGGTAGGCGGCTTCCTTGGTGTTGATCTCGTCCAGGTAGGGCGTGGCGATCACGATCCGCCTGGCCTTCACGGCGCGCAGCGCGCGGATGACGCCGGTGATCAGGGACGTGGCGCGGGCACCCGGTGCGCCCCGCCCGAGTTCGGCGAAGACCCGGGTCTCGCCGATGACCAGGCTGCCGGAGGTGCAGGCGTAGCAGATCACGTCCAGGGACCCGTCGGGCAACAGGTCCGCGGCGCGGTCGGCCAGCAGATCGGCCTGGGCGGCAAGCGTCGCGCCGGTGATCGAATCGGGAATCGCGGCGCGGGTGAAATGCATGCCGACGCCGGGTGGCGCATGGCGCATCATGTCGTCTTCTATCGTCTGTTCCGTGGCCAGCAGGACAAAGCCGATCTTCGCGCGGTCGTGGCGCCCCGCGTCGAACCGGATAGTGCGTGTCGCTGCTGGACGTTGCGTCATGTCGGCGTCCCTCCCAACCTGACCACAGGTTTTCATGTGCCATCCGCCTGCGCCAGTCCGGTTTGCGACAGGGGCATGTCGGGGGAGGGCCAGCAAGGGACGCAACCGGGTCGGAGGGAAGAGGATGCTCGAACAGGCACGCGAACGCACTGCCGCTTTTCAGCAGCGCATGAAGGACGAGGGGATCGAGATCGCGGTTCTGACCGACGAGAGCTCGATTGCCTGGCTGGCCGGGTTCTGGGGCTACCTGTCGGTGGAGTTCGGGCGCCCGACATTCCTGGTCGTCCGCCCGGATGCCGAGCCGACCGTGGTCACGCCGTTGATGGAAAGCGAGATGGTTGGTGCCATGACCTGGGTCAGCCAGATCGAGACCTGGGAAGACGCGGGTCCCAACCGCTGGGAGAACGTGCTGGCGCGGGTGACGGGCAGCAGCCACCGCGCCGTTGCCGTGGAAGCCGCCACCTTGCCCGCAATCGTCCGCAACTGGTTCGACCGGGAACGGCCGCAGGTCCGGCTGACCGACATCGGACCGGTGCTGGGGGCCATGCGCATGATCAAGTCACCGGAAGAGATCGCGGTGATGCGGCAGGCCGGCGAGATCGCGGGCGCGATGATGGCGGCGGCGGAGGGGGCGCTGGCCGAGGGCGCGCCGGAATACGAGGCGGCGCTGGCCGTGATCAACGCGGGCACACGCAAGGCCGCGGGGTTCCTGACCGCCCGGGGCTGGGACGCCTTCGTGTCCCCCATGATCCATAACCTGCAGGTCATGCAGTCCGGTCGCGACACGTCGATGGTGCATCGCCGGGCCAGCGTGAAGCTGCTGCAGCGGGGTGACCCGGTCTATTTCTGCTTCTGCAACATGGCCCAGTTCAAGCTCTACAAGCTCGGCTTCGACCGCATGTTCTTCGTTGATGAAGTGACCGATGCCGCCGCGCGGGTGCAGCAGGCGGCGATCGATGCGCAACTGGCGGCGATTGCCGCGATCCGCCCCGGCGTCACGGCGGAATCCGTGGCTGCCGCCGCCAACGAGGTCTATCGCGAAAGGGGATACGTGACGGGGTATCGCACCGGGCGGTCCATCGGCATGTCCTACCTGGATGCCCCGGAACTGAAGCAGGGAGATACCACGATACTGCGGCCCGGCATGACCTTCGCGGTGGACGGCGGGATCAGCCTGGACGGCAGCCTGGGGGGGCGGATCGGCGATTCCATCGTGGTGACGGACAGCGGCTGTGACTACCTGACGGAATATCCGCGCGAGATCCTGGTCGCGGGCGCGACAGGCTGAGCCTGCCGCGCCGCGTCACCGGGTCGACCTACGCCGAGGCGCGTTCCGCCCGCAGCTTACTGGTTGCCGCCGCGTCCAGCGCCAGCGTCTCGTCATCGCCGGAACCGGTCAGCACCACGCCGTAGACATCGCGGGCGCGGTCCGCGGTCTCGTAGCGTTCCAGCACGTCGCGCAGCACCTTGCGCGGATCGCGATCCAGGGGATTGCCGTAGCCACCACCCCCGGAATGGTTGCCGCGGACCCGCTCCCCCTTCTTCAGCAGCACCTCGACGATGCTGGGCAGTTCTTCCTCCAGGCCGTTGGCGCTGACCTTGAAATGCTGGCAGGCAGAGCCCGCCTCGCCGCCGCGCACACCCTTCGGGGCATAGACCGTCCCGTCGCAGGGCCAGAGCACGTCCATCGGCAGTTCCGTCGGGCCATAGGACAGTTCCATGGCGGGCGCGCCGCGTGTCCGGCCGGCACCGCCGCTGCCGGTGACGATGCGCAGGTACTGGAACTGCAGCGGATGCTTCAACTCGTCGATCTCCACCGAGTCGCGGTACATCAGGCCGGCCACGACCGGGATGCCATAGGTGATCCAGCCGTCCGCGACGGGGCTGGCCGGGCCGCCGGAACTGGCGATGATGAGCTGGTTCACGTAGGGCTCGTCCTCTGCCCGGTCGTCCTTGCCCGATACGACGGCAAAGCCCGCACCCATGCCGACGCCGCCTTCGGCCAGGCCGAATCCGTCGCCGATCTCAGCGAAGGCCGACTGCACGATGTTGATCAGCCGGTCGGCGACGTTGGTCGTGGACACCGAACAGCTGTGCGGGAATTTCGGCCGCCCCACGATCGCCCCGTCCTTCAGATGCAGTCGCACCCGGCGGAAGGACCCGGAATTGCGCGGTACGGTGGGGTCAAGGGAATTGAACACGCCGGCGATGGTGGAGGCGGAGGCGCAGGCCTCGCTCTCGTTCAGGCCGCAGTCGACATTGTCGACATTGTCGGTCAGGTCGACGTCGATCATGCGTTCTTCCGGGTCGATGCGCAGTTCCACGTTCAGCGGTATGCCGTCGGGCAGCAGGTCGCCATAGGGGTCGTGCGCGCCGGAGTTCTTCAGGGTCGATTTCGGCAGCTTGGAGATGGCCTGTGCCATCCGTTCCTCGGAATAGTCGAACCAGTCCCGGATGAAGGCCTTGATGGTGTCCTTGCCGTATTTCTCGCAAAGCTCCTTCAGGCGGCGTTCGCCGATACGCGCCGAGCCGATGCCGGCCAGGTAATCGCCGTACCACTGCCCCGGCACGCGGATACGCGACCGGCACATGCGCACCACGTCCTCTATATTGGTGAAGTCGCGCTGGATGCGCACCGCGGGGAAGATCAGGGCACCTTCCTCGTACTGGTCCCTGGCCCCGGCCATGTAGGTGGTCGGCAGGGAGTTGCCGATGTCGGCCTGGTGCGCCTTGGCGACGGCGGTGAACAGGTGTTCCCCCTCGAAGAACACCGGCACCAGGAACGTGTGGTCGGCGGCATGGGTGTTGCCCGTGTAGGGGTCGTTGTGCAGGTAGCAATCGCCTTCGCGGATGTCGTCGTTGAAGTCGGTCATGGCCTTCGACTGCATGTGGCTGCCGAAGATGTGGATCGGCAGCCCTTCCGCCGCCGCCAGCAGATGATTGTCGGCCGTGCAGATGGAGCAACTGAAGTCACGCGCGCTGTTGATCACGGCGGAGCGTGCGGCGCGCAGCAGGGTGTTTGTCATCTCCCGGATGATGCCGTCGACACGGTTGGCGATGATCGCCGTCATGTAGGAATCGAACTTCTCGGTCTTTGCTTCGGTCATGGAAATGCTCCTTCTCAAGCAACGTCGAGGCGATAGTTGCCCGCGGCGCTGACGGTCGCGGACATGCCGGGATAGACAACCAGCGTGGTCGTTGGTTCTTCGATGATGGCCGGACCGTTGATGCGGTTGCCCGGAACGATGTCGGAAGCCTTGTAGATCGGTGTCGTCACGGAAGTCGCGTCACCGAAGAAGCATTCCCGATGGGCCCCTGCCGCCCTCGCATCGGTCGTGGCGCCGATGGCACCGGCGGCGACGGGTGGTTCGGAGATCTGCACCACCAGCCGGACCTTCCCGGTCACCACCTCGACGGGACTGCCCTCGTCACGCACGGCGAAGACCCGCTCATGCACCTGGTGGAACGACTCGACGAAGGCGTCGAGGTCGGCCTGCGAATTGAACCGTGACGCGGCCAGGGGGGTATCCAGTTCCCAGACCTGGGCCAGGTAGCGGGCCTCCGCCACGTATTCCAGGCGATAGCGGTCGCCGCCACCGGGCAGGGTCCGGCGGAATGTTTCCAGCCGATCTTCCAGGTCCGCCAGCGTCGCGTTGACGGCATCCATGTCGAAGCGGTTCGACAGGGAAACCAGGCTGGTCGCTTCCTCGGCCACGATATCGGCGAACTGCATTCCTGCCGCGGAAAGGGCGGAGGCGACCTTGGGCAGGATCACCCGGTTGCAGCCCAGCTCGTTGGCGATGGTCATGATGTTGACCCCGGCGGCCCCGCCCCCGGCAACGATGGTGCTTTCGCGCGGGTTGAAACCCTCGTTGATCGTGATGTCGCTGATCGCCCGCATCATCAGGTCGCTGGCCAGCCCCATGATGCGATAGGCCGTTTCCTCGATGGTATAGCCTGCCTGGTCGGCCACCCGCTTCACCGCGCGGCGCGCGGCGTCGACGTCCAGGGTCATGCGACCGCCAAGAAAGTAGTCGGGGTCGAAATAGCCGAGCACGACGGCCGCGTCCGACACCGTCGGGTCCTCCCCGCCATTGCCGTAGCAGGCCGGTCCCGGGTCCGCCCCTGCCGACTGCGGTCCGACCCGCATCAGGCCGCCTTCGTCCACCCAGGCGATGGAGCCACCACCGGCACCGATGGAGCGCATGTCCACCGAAGACACGCCCAGCAGATCGCCGGTATAGAGACCGCCCAGCCAGGTATCGCGGCTGAAGGTCAGGCGCCCGTCGCGAACCAGCCCGACATCGAAGGTGGTCCCGCCCGTGTCGCAGATGATCACGTTGTCGCCCATGTCCTCGGCCTCGGAGAACGTCAGCCCGGCAATCGGGGCCATCGCGGGGCCGGAACCGATGGTGTAGATCGGCTTTTCCACCAGCGCCTCGACATGATTGCAGCCGCCAGCCGTGGTGCTGACCAGGATTTCCCCGCTGTACCCCGTGTCCCGCAGGTCCTGCTCCAGTCCACGCAGGTGCGACTGCATCAGCGGTTTCAGCGATGCGTCGATGGCGGTGGCGGACGCGCGGCGGTATTCGCGGACGATGGGGATCAGCTGATGCGACAGGGTGAAGGGCACATCGGGCATGATCTCCTGGATCATTTCGCCGATCTTCAGTTCATGTTCCGGGTTGGCAATGGACCAGATCAGGCAGACGGCGATGGCCTCGAACCCGCGATCGCGGATGGTCTCCAGCGTCTGGCGGGCCTGCGCCTCGTTCAGCGGCGTCGTTGTCTGGCCCTGCGCGCCGATCCGCTCCGCGATCTCGAAGGTGTGGCGGCGGGGAATATAGGGATCGGGATATTCCTCGGTGAAGTCATGCGGGTTGAACTTGCCGCCTTCCTTCAGCAGCAGGATGTCGGGGAAGCCCTCCGTCGTCACGAATGCCGTCTTGGCCACCGTCTTGGTGACGATGGCGTTGGTGGCGCGGGTGGTGCCGTAGATCAGCAGGTCGGCCTGGCCCAGCAGGTCGGCCAGGGTGATCCCCAGTTCCCCCGCCGCGGCCGAAATGGCTTCCTTCATGCCGACCGAGATGCGGTCGCGGGTGGTCAGGGCCTTGCCGATGGTCATCTGCCCTGCGGCATCGGTCACGACAACGTCTGTGAACGTGCCGCCTGTATCCACGGATATGCGATAGGCCAAGATGCTCTCCATCCAACTGTTCGGGTGCTGGGTGAAGCTTACGGCGACGTGATCTGATTGCGTTGCGCTGCAGGCGCACGAAAGTTTGCCATTCCGCGCTGCGGGTGAACGAGACACTTCGTTCTCCCGGCGGGGCAGGGACGGGTCGCTGCTTGCCGTCGTCGCGTCAGCGCCCCAGATTGGCCGGGCCATGACCGCACCTGCCTCAGACCCTTCCCCGAACAACGGGACGCTCGCGCTCTGGCGGGAATTGCTGCGTGGTGGAAACCTGCCGCGCTTCGTCGTGCTCTGCCTGGGGGTCTGGCTGCATGCTGCCGACACCCTGATGGTCGCGACCTTGATGCCCAGCGCGGTGGTGGAGATCGGCGGCGCGCCCTGGCTCGGCTGGACCATGGCCCTCCACGAGGGGGGGTCCGGGGCTGGCGGTGCGGCAACCGGGCTGCTGGGCGTGCGGGTGCTAGGGCTCGAGATGGGGCTGCTGGGCGAGGCGTAACGGGTCACGGGCGTGTGCTCGCGCGCGCGGGGGCGGGCTGGACCGCGCCGTGGGCCGGCCCCACCCGGTGGGGGCGGGTGGTCCGGGGACGCGGCCTGGGTGGGTGGGGCAGGGGTTCGGGCAGGTGATCGCTGACCCGCTCCACCGCCGCAATCACGTTGCCGTCGTAATAGCCCCAGGCCGTCGTGCGCCGCATGACCCGCGCGCCGAGGCTTTCGAGTTCCGCCACGGCCTGCCGGGCCCAGTCGGCGGCTGGCAGGTGATCGATCCGTCCCGGTTCCTGCAGCAGGTGCCCGCCGGGCAGGGGTTCCTGTTCCAGCAACATGACCTGCACGCCGTTCCGGGCCATGGTCAGGGCGCTCGCCAGCCCCGCCGGTCCACTGCCCACCACCAGCACGTCGGTGAAGGCCCAGGCATGTTCATAGCGGTCCGGGTCGGGTTCCAGGGTCGCGGCACCCAGTCCGGCGGCGCGGCGGATGATGCGTTCGTAGAACATCCAGGCCTTCTGCGACGGACCGATGAAGGTCTTGTAGTAGAATCCGGCGGAAAGGAACGGCGCGGCCAGTCCCGTTGCCGCCATCACGTCCAGGCCAAGGCCGGGCCAGCGGTTCTGGCTGCGGGTGACCAGCCCGTCGAAGACCTCCACCTCCGTCGCCTTGACATTGGGTTCCTGCCGTCCGCCGTCGCGCAAGGTCAGCAGGGCATTGGGTTCCTCGGTCCCGGCGGCGAAGATGCCGCGCGGGCGATGCAGCTTGAAACTGCGTCCCACCACCGACGTGCCATTGGCCATCAGGGCAGACGCGGCGGTATCCCCCGCGAAGGCGGGCACCGACATGCCGTCGAAACTGAAATGCAGCGGCTTCGCGCGGTCGATGCTGTTGCCACCGACTGGCAGGCGCTTGCCGGTCATCAGGACTTCCGCCCGGGATGTGCCGCGGCGAAACCGCCGATCAGGCGGACGGATTCGATTCCGTGGTCGGTGACGTCGCGACGGACCTGCAGCCAGGACCGGCAACCGCCGGAATGCGGCCAGTATTCCTCGTGGGCACCGCGTGGGTTACGACGTGCGAAGACATGGGCTTCCCAGGCTTCCCTGTCGGTGTTCGCCAGGTCCACGGGGGCGCGGTCGGCTTCACCGCCATAGCTGAATTCCGCCAGGTGCCTTGGCCCGCAGACCGGACAGTCGATGATCACGTCCGAAAGTCCCTTCGCCTCAACCGCGTGTGTCCGCAACCACCGCATGGTGATCCCGTGCCGATGACGATAGCCGTGTCGGCCCATACGAAAAAAGCCCCGGAACGACATCCGGGGCTCTTCGCGTGACGTTTTCGCCATCGGCGACCTGGCACGCAGCCCGGTCGCGCTGGTTCAGGCATGGAGTCAGCCCAGCGCCTTCTGCAGGTTCTGGTCCAGCGCGTCGAGGAACTGGTTGGTGGTCATCCAGGACTGGTCCGGGCCGATCAGGATCGCGAGATCCTTGGTCATGTTGCCGGCTTCAACGGTGGAGATGCAGACCTTTTCCAGCGTCCCGGCAAACTGGCCGAGGGCCGCGTTTTCATCCATCTTGGCGCGATAGGACAGGCCACGGGTCCAGGCGAAGATCGACGCGATCGGGTTGGTCGACGTTTCCTTGCCCTGCTGGTGCATGCGGTAATGGCGGGTCACGGTGCCATGCGCGGCCTCGGCTTCGACCGTCTTTCCGTCCGGGGTCATCAGGACGGAGGTCATCAGGCCCAGCGATCCGAAGCCCTGTGCCACGGTATCGGACTGCACGTCACCGTCGTAGTTCTTGCAGGCCCAGACATACTTGCCGGACCACTTCATGGCGCAGGCCACCATGTCATCGATCAGGCGATGTTCGTAGGTGATGCCCTTCTTGTCGAAAGCGGCCTTGAATTCCTTCTGGTAGACCTCTTCGAACAGGTCCTTGAAGCGGCCATCATAGGCTTTCAGGATCGTGTTCTTGGTCGACAGGTACACCGGCCAGCCGCGGTCCAGGCCGAAGTTCATGCTGGCACGGGCAAAATCGCGGATCGAATCGTCCAGGTTGTACATGGACATGGCAACGCCGCTGCTCGGGAAGTCGTAGATTTCCCGCTCGATCACCTGGCCGTCCTCGCCTTCCCATTTCAGGGTCATCTTGCCCTTGCCGGGAACGAGGAAATCGGTGGCGCGATACTGGTCACCGAACGCATGACGGCCGATGACGATCGGGTCGGTCCAGCCGGGCACGAGCCGCGGCACGTTCTGGCAGATGATCGGCTCACGGAAGATGGTGCCGCCCAGGATGTTGCGGATGGTGCCGTTCGGGCTGCGCCACATCTGCTTCAGCTTGAATTCCTCGACGCGGTCCTCGTCGGGGGTGATGGTCGCGCATTTCACGCCGACGCCGTACTTGGCGATGGCATTTGCCGAATCGATGGTGATCTGGTCGTCGGTGCGGTCACGCTCCTCCACGCTCAGATCGTAATAGTGCAGATCGATGTCGAGATACGGCAGGATCAGCTTCTGCTTGATGAAATCCCAGATAATCCGGGTCATTTCATCCCCATCGAGTTCAACAACCGGATTTGCGACCTTGATCTTGCTCATTCCCAAACCCTTCATGACTGGACGTGCGTCTGCGACCGACGCCTTGAATTTCCGCGCCTTATAGCATCGGGCCAAAGTGGATCAAAAGGGTTCAGGTGCGCGGCTGGTCAGACCCTTTCCGCATGGGGCGTCATTTTCGGCTCCGCCAGGCCTGCAATCGCGGGCAGGACATCGTCCACGGTGTCCACCCAGGTCAGGCAATCGATCGTCTGCTGGCTGGCGAAATCCTGGGCCACGATATGGTCCAGCACGGCGCGGAAGGGGGCGAAGAATCCGTCCTGGTTGACGATGACAATCGGGTCGTCATGCAGCCCGAGCTGGCGCCAGGTGAGTATCTCCACCACCTCGTCCAGGGTGCCGATGCCGCCGGGCAGGACACAGAAGGCGTCGGAACGGCGGAACATCTCGGCCTTCCGCTCGTGCATCGTGCCGACGACTAACAGTTCCGTTACCCCCTCGTGGCGGGCCTCGACTCGGTGCAGGTGTTCGGGGATGATCCCCGTCACCTTGCCATGCCCGGCCAGCACGCCATCCGCGACGCGCCCCATCAGCCCCAGGCTGCCACCGCCGTAGACCAGGTCGACACGGGCATCGGCCATCAGGCGACCCAGCCGCTCGGCGGCGTCAAGGAAAGCCGGTTTCGCCCGGTCGGAAGAACCGCAATAGACACATAGTGAGGAAAGTGACGCCATGTTTCGAAGCCTGATCCCTGTTGTCGCCCTGCTTGCCGTCGCCGCCGGAGGTTTCCTGGTGGCGGGCGAGGCAAGGGCGGGTGGTGCCGATGTCGTGGATGTGAAGGTGCTTCACATGAAGAAGTCCGGACCGAACATATATCGATTCCGGGTCACCGTCCGCCATGCTGATACGGGCTGGGATCACTATGCGAACAGCTGGGATGTCGTTGGCCCCGACGGTACCGTGCTGGGCACGCGCGTGCTGCACCATCCGCACGAGAACGAACAGCCCTTTACCCGGTATCATGACCTGGAAGTGCCCCCGGGCATTCGCACCGTGACGGTCAGGGCAGGGGACAAGGTACACGGCTTCAGTGGCCAGACGATGGAGGTGACCCTGCCGGACTGATTCCTGTAACGGCAATCCGATGCACCCTGATGCGCGGAATTGCAGGGAATCATTGCGGTTTCAGCATGATCGGACTAGGTATCACCGAATTGCCACAAATCACCGGGCGTTGTTGCGTTGAACCGAATCCTGATCGTGCTGATTGCTGTCGCGGCTGCCATCGCAGCAGGCTTTTTCCTGTTCACCGGTGAAGACGCGCCAGAGCCGACACCGCCGGTAGCCGTCTCGACACCCGACGAGGCTCCCAAATCGGCGAACGCGCCGACAACGGTGGCAACACCGGGCGAAAGCGCGGCGGTTCCCGAGCAATCGGGTGAAGCTGCCCCGACAAATGCCGGTACCGAAGCGGCATCCTCCGCCGAGCCCTCGGAGACCGTCACACCCGCCGCGACACCGACCACGAAACCGGCTTCCGCGCCCGAGACGCGAGCGGATTCGGCCGTTGTTGCTCGGACCCCGCAGGTTAGCGACGGGTCCGATGATGCTGCGACGCAGGAAATGCAGACGGCACGCAACCAGCCCCGGGCCGCCACCGACCGTGCCCGTGAAGCCCGCGAGAAGGCGGAGGCTGCCGCGGTGCGGGCCGCCGAGAAGGCAGCGCGGACAACCCCGAAGATCGCCGATGCGAATCCCGTGGCGGCCGACGGGGACGAGACGCGGGAGAAACTGGAAGACAAGGTGGCCACCCGGCTGGACCGGATCCAGGACAGCGCGGCAGCGGCAGCAGACCAGGTTGCCACGGCGGAGCCGGAGCCTGTCGCGCCGAAACGCGCCCCGGACACGAACCGGGACGGCGTTGCCGTCATTCCGATGCGGGCGGTGCAGCCGCCGTCTTTCGATGTGGTCCGTATCAGCGACGTCGATTGCACGGCCGTGATCGCCGGTCAGGCCCCGTCGCGCGCGATCGTGCGCATCGCTGCCAATGGCCGCAACATCGCCACCCTGCGCGCAGACCGCGACGGGGCATGGGCGCATGTGACCACTGATCCCTTTGCCCCCGGCGGCGTCGAACTGACGCTGACGGCGGAGACGAAGGCCGGCATGGCCGAGGCCCCCGAAAGCGTCGTGCTGGTGGTGCCCGATTGCGCCGACCTGTCGCAGGACGGCAAGGCGATCGCCCTGCTGACGCCGACGAACCGCACCGGCACCCGCATCCTGCAGGCTCCGGAATCGCCTGACCGGATCGCGATGCCGGAGGGCTTGAACCTCGCCAAGGTCGACTACGACGATCAGGGCAACCTGGAAATGTCCGGTTCCGGCGTGCCGGACGCGGAACTGCGCGCCTATGTCGATGGCGTCTATGCCGGTCGCACGCGGTCCGATGCGGGCGGCGAATGGCGCATCGTGCCGGACGCGGAGATCGCGCCGGGGGTGCATGTGCTGCGTGTCGATCACGTGGACGGCGCGGGTGCCGTGCTGGCACGGATCGAATTGCCGTTCGTGCGGGCCACGCCGGAGGAAGTTCGGATCACCGTGGACCAGGTGGTGGTGCAGCCCGGCAATTCGCTGTGGCGCATCGCGCGCCGTACCTACGGCCGGGGCATCAGCTACACGACCATCTACCAGGCCAACCGTGACCGCATCCGCGACCCGGACCTGATCTACCCCGGCCAGGTGTTCAACCTTCCCGACCTGCCTGCTGCCCGCAATAACTGATTGACCGACCCGCGCCGCATTGCCTGAATGAAGGTGGTGAGGAACTGGATACTGGGGAGAACAATCATGACCAATCCGATGACATTGCAGGGGATGACCGTGCTGGTGACCGGCGCGGGGCAGGGCATCGGCCGCGCCGTTGCCTGCCAGGCGGCATCGCTGGGCGCGCGTGTTGCCATCAACGATGTGAACGCGGACGGGCTGGACGAGACGGCCGGCCTGATCGGAAGCGATGACACGATGGTCCACGTCGGGTCGGTGAGTGACCCGGCCATGGTGGAGAAGATGGTCGCCGATATCGTGCGCGAGGCCGGTGCGCTGCACGGCCTGGTCAACAATGCCGGCATCGTGCGTGCCGCCATGATCGACAAGATGGCCTTCAAGACCTGGCAGGAAGTCATCGACGTCAACCTGACGGGCGTGTTCCTTTGCCTGCAGGCGGTGGGGCGCCACATCATCGAACGGCGCAAGGACGGTGACACGGCACCGGGTCGCGTCGTCAACGTGTCGTCCATCGCGGGACGGCGGGGCACGATCGGCCAGATCAACTACGGTGCCGCCAAGTCCGGCGTGCTGGGCCTGAGCATGAGTGCGGCGCGGGAATGGGGCCGCCACGACATCAATGTCAACTCGGTCTGCTTCGGCCTGGTGGAGACGCCGATGACCGAGACGATTCGCGGCGAGAAGTTCCGTGACCGCTACCTGTCGCAGATCCCGCTGGAGCGTTTCTCCAATCCTGAAGAGGTGTCGGTGCCGGTCTGCTTCCTGCTGTCATCCGGTGCCAGCTACATCACCGGTCAGCATCTGACCATCGACGGCGGCACCCATATCGGGTTCTGAGCAGGACCCGGAAAACTGCAGACGATATCCGCGTCGCTCCTCCCGCTGCCTCGGCAGGCCGGGCGGGGGCGGCGCGGAACACGGCTTCTCGAATGACCGGAAACAGGCCCATGAACGATCTGACCTACGACGAGTTCCAGCGTGTCGATATCCGCGTCGGCACCATCACCGACGTGCAGCCGTTTCCGGAAGCGCGCCGACCGGCGTGGAAGCTCTGGATCGATTTCGGGGAGGAGATCGGCACGCGCAAGACCTCTGCCCAGATCACCAACTACGACCGGGAGGAACTGATGGGGCGGCAGGTCGCCGGGGTGGTCAACTTTCCACCCAAGCAGATCGGCCGGTTCATGAGCGAATGCCTGACGCTCGGCTTTCCCGATGCCGATGGCAACGTCATCCTTGTTGCCCCGTCCAGCCCGGTGCCCAACGGGTCGCGCATGTTCTGATCCGCGCCGCGACCGGCTGATCGACCGTCAGGCGCTGCCGGGACGTCCGGCAAAGGCCCGCAGGAAGTCGATGTCGAGGTCCAGCACCTCGCCCAGCCAGAGCGGGTGGATGGCGTGGTCGCTCACTTCGTCACCGGTTTCCGGGTGGACCAGGACTGTCAGCCCGCGCCGGTTGAGCATCAGCCAGGGCGTCAGGGCGGGGAACACGTCGGTTGCGAAGGCCATCTGGTACATGGGCAGGGGATGCGGCCCGACGGGCTGATCGCGCCAGCGACCGGGAATGACCTCGAACCGGGCCTTGATCTGGTTGCGCAGCACTGCGGCTTCGGCGCGTTCCGCCTCGTTCCTGTAATAGACATGCGCGTGATAGCCATGGATGGTCGCGATGTCCTGTGGCTCCGTCGTCTGAAGTGTTCCGGTCATGTGTGCCTGTTTCCTGCTGCCTGGCCCTTGCGGCGCGTCCTGCCGATATGACGTGGACGCGGACCGACGACAATGGCCGGACCGTCACCAGTCTGTTTCCGGCACGGAACCGGGATGGACGAAGTGACCTGACCTGACCTGACCTGATCCGGGCGGGTCAGGCGTCGACCAGTGGATGGTGGCAGGCAACGGCACGCCCGTCCGGCAGGTCCCGCATCGCGGGCACTTCGGATGTGCAGCGGTCGCTGGCCAGCGGGCAGCGGGTCCGGAAGCGGCAGCCGCTCGGCGGCGAGATCGGTGACGGCAGGTCTCCCTGGATCATCTCGATCGGCTTTGGCGTCACGGTCGGGTCCGGAACCGGAATGGCACTCAACAGCGCACGGGTATAGGGGTGGGCCGGCCTGTCGAACAGTTCCTCCGACCGACCTACCTCGCAGAACCGGCCGAGGTACATCACCGCGACCCGGTCGGCGACATTGCGGACCACGGCCAGGTCATGGCTGATGAACAGCATGGTCAGGTCATAGCGCTGCTTCATGTCTTCCAGCAGGTTCAGGATCTGCGCCTGGATCGACACGTCCAGGGCCGACACCGGCTCGTCACAGATCAGCAGGTCAGGCTCCAGGATCAGGGCGCGGGCGATGGAGATGCGCTGGCACTGGCCGCCAGAAAATTCGTGCGGGCGCTTGTCCATGGCCACGGCCGGGTCCAGGCCGACGGTTTCCAGCAGTTCCATTACCGCGTTTCGGCGCTTCTCGGCGTCCATCTCGCCCGCGATCTTCAGCGGTTTCTCGATGACGTCGCTGATCCGCTTGCGCGGGTTCAGGGACGCGATGGGGTTCTGGAAGATCATCTGGAACCGGCGGCGCAGCCGTCGCAGGTCGCGCTTGCCCGCCGCCACCAGGTCATCGCCGTCCAGCACGACGCTGCCACTGGTCGGGCGCGGCAACTGCATGACGGCGCGGGCGGTGGTGGACTTGCCGCAGCCGGATTCGCCGACCAGCGCCAGCGTCTCGCCGCGCTTCAACTGAAAGGTCACGCCGCTGACGGCTTGCACCAGCCCCTTGCGGGTGGGAAATTCGACGATCAGGTCACGCACGTCCAGCAGAACATCGCTCATGCCGCGTCCCCCCCGGCGGTCTCTTGCATCGCGGCGTCGGGGTCACGCGGGTGCCAGCAGGCAAAGCGATGGCTGGCGTCCTGCTCATCCGACGTGATCGGCGGCATGTCGGTGTCGCATTGCGCCAGCCGATGGCTGCACCGGGGTGCGAAGCGGCAACCCGCCGGCGGGTTGATCAGGTTGGGCGGGCGACCGCCGATGGATTTCAGCCGCTCGTGCGGTGGCCGGTCGAGCCGGGGGATCGAATCCAGCAGGGCCTGCGTGTAGCGCATCCGGGTTCGGGCAAACAGGCTGCGCGTGGTGCCGGTCTCGACAATGCCACCGGCATACATCACCGCGACATTGTCACAGCGCCCGGCGACGACGCCCAGGTCATGCGTGATCAGGATCATGGTCATGCCCCGGTCGCGCTGTTCGCGCTGCAGCAGGTCCAGGATGCCGGCCTGCACGGTCACGTCCAGCGCGGTCGTCGGTTCGTCCGCGATCAGCAGCTTCGGTTCGCAGGCCAGGGCAATGGCGATGGCCACGCGCTGCCGCATGCCGCCGGAAAGCTGGTGCGGATACTGGTCGACGCGGACATCGGGCTGCGGAATGCCGACTTCGGTCAGCAGTTCGACGGCCCGCTCGCGCCCTTCCTTCCGGCTGGTGCCGAAGTGGTGGCGCATGCCCTCGTAGACCTGCTGCCCGATCTTCATGACCGGGTTCAGGCTGGTCATCGGGTCCTGGAAGATCATGCCGATGCCGGGGCCGGAGATGGCACGGCGTTCCTTGCGGTCCAGGGTCAGCAGGTTCTGGCCATTGAAGCTGATGGCGCTGCCTTCCGGGATCTCCGCGTAGGACGGCAGCAATCCCATGATGGTCCGCGCCAGAACCGACTTGCCGGAGCCGGATTCGCCGACGAGCCCGAGCGTCTGCCCGGCCTCCAGCGTGAAGGACACGCCATCGACGGCGCGCACGCGACCGGCGGGTGAATGGAAATGGGTGGAGACATTGCTGAGTTCGAGCAGGGGAGCGGCCATGATCAGATCGCTGCCTCCCGCACATCGGCAAAGCGGCTGCGCAGGGTGTCGCCCACCAGGTTGAAGGACAGCACGGTCAGGAACATGACGATCGCCGGAAAGACACTGATATGGGGGGATTCCTCCAGGTGTTCGCGACCGCCCGCGATCATGCCGCCCCAGCTTGGGTGCGGGGCAGGCACGGACAGGCCGAGGAAGCTCAACGCGCCCTCCACCACGATGGCGCTGGCGACGGCGACGAGGCCGAAGGCAAGCACCGGCAGGACGACGTTGGGCAGCAGTTCGCGCAGCAGGATGTTGAAGTCACCCGCCCCGATGGTGCGGGCGGCGAGCACGAATTCCGACGATTTGAAACTGAGCGTCGCTGCCCGGCTGATACGGGCGAATATGGGGATGAACAACAGGCCGAGGCTGACGGTCACGACAAGCAGGCTGCCGCCGAAGATGAGGGAGAACAGCAGCAGCAGGACTAGACCGGGCACGGCCAGGAAGGTGTCGATGGAGCCGACGATGAAGCCGTCGATCCGACCACCGAAATAGCCCGCGATCATGCCGATGGGCAGACCCAGCAACATGCCGACAACGGGGGCGCAGAAGCCGACGACCAGCGATACCCGCGCACCGTAGACCACGCGGGCCAGCACGTCGCGACCCAGGTGGTCGGTCCCCAGCAGATGGGCGTCGTTCGGTTCCGCCTGCAGGTTGATGAAATCCAGCGAATCCGGGTCCTGGATACCGATCCACGGCGCGAAGATGGCGCAGAAGGTGATCAGGATCAGCCATGCCAGCGGCAGCCAGAATGCCAGCCCGAACTGGCCGGACTTTCCGGTTGTCGGGCGCATGCGGCGAAAGCGCGACAGGGTCGGTCGCGCCGGATGCAGCGGACGGTTGGTTGTGGGATCAGCCATCGGAACGCTCCGTCCTGATGCGCGGGTCCAGCACGGCGTAGAGCAGGTCCACGATGAAGTTCACCAGCACATAGGCAAAGGCGATGAAGACAACGACACCCTGAACGACGATGAAGTCACGGGCATAGATCGCGTTGATCAGCAGGCGACCGACACCGGGCAGGGCGAAGATGGATTCGATGATGATGGAACCGCCGATCAGCGTGCCGATCTGCAGACCCAGGATGGTGATCATCGAGAAGGAGGCGGGTTTCAGCGCGTGGCGCAGGATGACGTGCCAGACCGGCAGTCCCTTGGCGCGGGCAAGGGAGATGTAATCCTGTTGCAGCACGCCGATCAGGTCGGCCCGCAGCACCCGCATCAGCACGACCCATTCCGACAGGGCAATCGCCAGTGCCGGCAGGATGAAGGCCCGCAGGTTGGCCCAAAGCCCCTCCGACAGCGGCTCGTATTCCGACGTGGGCAGCCAGCCGAGGTTCAGCGACACCACCAGGATGAGCAATATCGCGGCCATGAACGACGGGATGGACAGCGACATGAAACCGGCCGTCGCGATGGTGCGGTCCACCGTCCGGCCTGCCCGGTAGGCGGCGAATATGCCGAAGGGCACCGCGAGGATCAGGGCGAAGACCTGGGCCACCACCATGAGTTCCAGCGACACGGGGAACCGCGACCAGATGGCCTCCGCCACCGGTTCGTCGGTGCGGAACGACCGCCCCCAGTCACCCTGGACGAAATCACCCAGCCATTCGACGTATCGGATCATCACCGGTCGGTCGAGGCCGAGGTCGGCACGGATTGCCTGCACCTCTTCCTCGGACGCGTCCTGCCCGGCAATGTCATAGGCGACATCACCAGGCAGCACGTTGACCAGCAGGAACGTGAACAGGGTGACGGCGAAGACCACCACGATCAGTCTCCGTACCCGTTTCAGTACGTAACGCATGTCAGATATCTCTGCAGATTGTCAGTTGAACGATCTGCCGATCACTGATCCTTCCATGCGCCGGACACGCGAACCACACCCAGGCCATCGATGCTGATGTTGTGGGTATTGGTGCCATGGAACGCGTAGTAGCGATTGCCACCACGGTACTGCATGTTGCCCTGGTCATTGACCATCCGCATCAGGTCGCAATGGTACTTCTCGCGCGTTTCCGGATCGACCGCGGTACGCATGGCGAAGGCGACCTTGTCCATGGCGTCCTGCTTCAGGCGGCTGAGGTTGTAGCTGCTCTTGGAATAGGACAGCGCGAAGGTCTGCGGACCCACGTCGTCGGCATCGCCGATGCGCCAGCCGGACACCATGTAGTCGTTGGTGAAGACCTTCTTCACCAGCGTGTTCTGATCGACGGGGATCAGTTCCAGTTCGATGCCGACCTGCTTCAGCAGCTGCTGGTAGATCTCGCCGAACTCACGCCCGCGCGGGGTGGTCGTGTGGATCATGTTGATCTTCACCGGCTTGCCGTAATCGGCCAGCAGGGCCTTTGCCTTCGCCGGGTCATAGTGGCGATAGCCCGCATCGCACTTGGAATCGGTGCCAAGGGGATGTTCGGCGAACGGACGGGTGTCCTTCCAGGTCACCTTCAGGATCGCCGTCTGGTTCCAGGCATGGGACATCGCCTGGCGCACGCGGGCGTCATCCAGCGGCGGCTTGGAGGCATTGATGAAGGTGATCGCCGCGCCCTTGCCGTCACGCACGACGGTGACCAGCTTCGGATCCTTCTGTGCCTCGACGATGGAACTGCCGCGGTCGGTCCAGATCAGGTCGATCTCGCCCGAGCGCAGGCTGGCGAAACGTGCCTGGGTGTCGGGCAGGATGCGGAACACGATCTCGTCCACATGCGCCACGCCCTTGTTCCAGTAGTTCGGGTTCTTCTTGACTGTGATGCGGTCACCACCGGCCCAGTTGTCGAAGATGTAGGGGCCGGTGCCGATCGGTTCACGGTTCTGCTTGTCCGCGGCGACATTGGCGCTCGACGGGATCAGGCCGATCATGCTCGGTGCGGCCAGGTTGCCCAGCAGCGGCAGCCACGGATGCGCCAGGTTGAAGCGCACGGTGTGATCGTCCAGCGCCTCGACACCGGTGATCGCCGTGATGAACGACCGGCTGCGCGACTTGTTGGCCGGGTCCAGGATGCGGTTGAAATGATCCGCGACATCCTTGGCCGTGAACGCGGTTCCATCATGGAACTTCACGTCCTTGCGCAGCTTCAGGGTCCAGCTCTTGTGGTCCGCGGCCTCTTCCCAGGACGTTGCCAGGTTCGGTTCGAACTTCTTCGTGTCGTTGTTGAATTTCAGCAGCGTGTCATGCACGGCCAGGGACACGGTACCGGCGCGGATACCCAGCACGCCGCCCTTGACGGCATCGAAGCCGCGCGCATCGGTTTCGACGCCGACGGTCAGTGTGCCGCCGTCCTTGGCACCGCTGTGCGATGCCGCATGCGCCGTGCCGACGGTCAATGCGGCGGCTAGCGCGATAGCGGCCGTTGCAGTCAGGACGCGCCCGGCACGCCTCTCCATACCCGATTTGAGCATTGCTTTCTTCCTCCCATGTGCGCCGCCCTGTCAGACAGCAGTAACCGACTGGTTTTCCAGTTCTGGGAGAAGACTGCGAGAAACACCGTGGCTTGTCCAGACAACAAGTTTCTTGACCTGGCAACAAAATCCGGCACGAGAGTGCCCGGGCCTATTTTCCGGTCCACACGGGTTTGCGCTTTTCCGCGAAGGCGTTCAGCCCCTCCCTGGCGTCCTCCGTCGCCATCAGCGCACACATCATTTCCACCTGGTTGCCGACGTCCCGGCGATAGTCCAGATCGTTGGCCCGGCTGAAGGCACGGCGACCGATGGCCATGATCGCCGGGGACTTGGAGGCGAACTTCCGTCCCAGTTCCATGGCGCGGGGCAGCACGTCGGCCAGGGGCACCACGTGGTTGACCAGACCCAGTTCCCGCGCCGTCTCCGGGGGCAGGGGATCGCCGGTGAACAGGTGTTCGAACGCCCTGTGTCGCCCGGCGATGCGGGGCAGGTGCGCGAAATGGATCGCGGGCAGCACGCCGACATTGATCTCCGGATAGCCGAGCCGGGCGTCATCGGCGACCACGGCCACGTCGCAGGTGATCGAAAGCGTCATGCCGGCGCCGAGCGCGGTGCCGTTGATGGCGGTGATCGTCGGCTTGGTCAGCCGGTGCTGCAGGTCCAGCGTGTCCAGGTAGAAGGTTTCCAGGAACCGCCTGAACGCCGCGACGCCGCCCTGCTGCACCATCTTCAGGTCCATGCCGGCGCAGAAGTAGCCGTCCACGGCGCTGGTGATCACGATTGCGCCAACATCCGGGTCCGCGTCGGCGCGGCGGATCCCGGCATGGATTGCTGCAATCTGCACCATGTCCACGGCATTGACCGGCGGATGCTGCATCGTCAGCACCGCCACCCGGTCCTCGACCCTGTAGGTGACGCGTTCGCTGTTCTCGGTCATTGGCGTTGTTCCTCCCCCACCACCGTCCAGTCGCTGAACGGAATCCCCTGATAGTAAAGCAATGTCGTCAGGTCGCCATGCACCACGCGGGCGCCGGCGGCATTGGCCGTCACCGGTTTGGCATGGAACGCGACACCCAGGCCGGAGGCCTGGATCATGGCCAGGTCGTTGGCCCCGTCGCCCACCGCCAGCGCGTCGTCCAGCCCGATGCCCAGGGCCTCGGTGATGCGGTTGAGCTGATCCAGCTTTGCCTGCTGTCCCAGGATCGGGCGGGCCACGTCGCCGGTCAGCACGCCGTCGGCAAACAGCAGGGTGTTCGCATGATGCTCGTCGAACCCGGCAAGCCGGGCCACCCGCTCGGTGAAGAAGGTGAAGCCGCCGGACACGAGCGCGGCATGTGCACCGCCCGCCTTCATGGTGGCCAGCAGCGTCCTGGCGCCACCCGTCAGCTGCACGCGCGTGTCGAATGCCTGTTGCAGCACGCCTTCGGCCAGGCCCTGCATCAGCCCGACCCGTTCCAGCAGCGCGCCCTCGAAATCGATCTCGCCACGCATGGCGCGTTCCGTGATGCCAGACACCGCATCGCGGACGCCGGCGAAGTCGGCCAGTTCGTCGATGCATTCCACGGTGATCATCGTGGAGTCCATGTCGGCGATCAGCAGCCGCTTCCGCCGGTTTCTTGCAGGGGTCAGCGCCAGGTCCACCGGGGCGCCATCCAGCGCGTCGACCGCGCGCGCCTCCACCTCGGAAATATCGGCAGGGCGCAGCGACAGCGTGAACTCCGCCGCGTCGGGGCCAAGCCTGGTCAACGGGCCCGGATTGTCCACGACGGCCCTGATGGTCCGGGTCAGTTCGTCGGTCAGCGGTTGACGGGCATTGCCCACCAGCGTCAGAACCATGTCCATGGTCGGTTCCCTTACAGATATGTCCAGCGGCAAGCCCGGAGACGGGGCGGGGCGTGATGCCCTGTTGCTGATACTCGGCCCGACCGCCAGCGGCA
Organism: uncultured Alphaproteobacteria bacterium; assembly: GCA_913064755.1. Taxonomy (GTDB): domain Bacteria; phylum Pseudomonadota; class Alphaproteobacteria; order Minwuiales; family Minwuiaceae; genus Minwuia. The sequence continues at coordinate 2,616 of CAJYBQ010000003.1, read as the reverse complement.
AGTCGGCGCTGGCCGCCGACATCGCGGCGGCGGTGGGCGGCGTGGTGATCAATACCGATTCAATGCAGGTCTACCGCGATCTCCACATCCTGACGGCCCGCCCCGAACCCGAGCTGGAACAGCGCGCGCCGCATCGCCTCTATGGCTTCCAGGATGCGGCGGAGCCGTTTTCCGCCGCCCTCTGGGCGACCCGCGCGGCGGCGGAGATACGGCTGTGCTGGGCCAATGGGCAGGTGCCGGTGCTGTGTGGTGGAACCGGCCTCTACGTCCGGTCACTGCTGCGCGGCTTCGCGCCGATCCCCGACATCGCGCCGGAATTCCGCGCCGAGGCGATGCAGGTGCTGGCAGACGCCGGTGCCCCGGCACTGCATGCGCGGCTGGCGGCGGTTGACCCGACCACCGCGGCGCGACTGAAGCCGGGGGACAGCCAGCGACTGGTCCGCGCCTGGGAAGTCTGGCTGGCAACGGGGCGCAGCCTGTCCGACTGGCAGGCGGAACCGGATCAGCCGGTGATCCGCGCCCGGACCTTCACCGTGGTCCTCGATCCCCCGCGCGCCGACCTCCATGCCCGATGCGATGCCCGCTTCGACCTGATGCTTGCCGCGGGCGCACTGGCGGAGGTGAAGTCCCTGCGCGCGCGGGCGCTGGCACCTGACCTGCCTGCCATGAAGGCGCTCGGCGTGCCGGAACTGATGGCCTTCCTGGCGGGGGAGGTAAGCCTGGAAGCCGCGAAGGCCGCGGCGCAGATGGCCACCAGGCGCTATGCAAAGCGCCAGGGAACATGGTTTCGAAATCAGATCGTTGCTGATTTGCGCCCGACCACGCAACAAACAGAAAGTGTTTTCGCCGAAACCTTTCCGAAAATAAGCGAATTCCTGTTGACCACGGGATAGCCGTTGCCTATGTTTCGCGCCGCCCGGTTCGCCGCGCGTGTTCTGTCTTCCCCGGCTGTCAATCCCGCCGTCCTTCCGACCTGGAATTCGGGTCGGTTCGCGCGGCCCGGAAACCGCCGGAAGACGGGCATTCGCATGCGTGACGGGCTGTTCGTGTCTGACGACCAGGAATGATCATCTCACACGACCAGTGGAACGCCCCGATCTGACGGGGTGGACAAGGCAACGAGGCATATCATGTCGAACAATACGATGACCGGCGCGGAAATCCTGATCAAGGCACTGACCGATCAGGGTGTAGATACCATTTTCGGGTATCCCGGCGGCGCTGTACTGCCGATCTATGATGCGCTGTTCAAGCAGAACTCCATTCGCCACATCCTGGTCCGCCAGGAAGGCGGCGCAGTGCATGCGGCCGAGGGCTATGCACGGTCCACCGGCAAGCCCGGCGTTGTCCTGGTGACCTCCGGCCCCGGGGCGACCAACGCGGTCACCGGCCTGACCGACGCGCTGATGGATTCCATTCCCGTTGTCTGCCTGACCGGGCAGGTCGCGACCCACATGATCGGCAATGACGCGTTCCAGGAATGCGACACCACCGGCATCACGCGGCCCTGCACCAAGCACAATTACCTGGTCCGCGACGCGGCCGACCTGGCCCGCGTGGTCCACGAAGGCTTCTACGTCGCCACCAATGGCCGACCCGGCCCCGTGGTCATCGACATCCCGAAGGACGTCCAGATCAACCGTGCCGACTACACGGCACCGGAAAAGGTCCGCCACAAGACCTATCGCCCGCGGGTGAAGGGCGACCTGGAGAAGATCCGCGAAGCCGTGGAAATGATCGCCAATGCCGAACGCCCCATCTTCTATACCGGCGGCGGCATCATCAACGCCGGTCCGAAGGCGTCCTCGCTGCTGACCCAGTTCGTGCGCATGACCGGGTATCCGATCACCAACACGCTGATGGGCCTGGGCGGATACCCGGCTTCGGACCGCCAGTTCCTCGGCATGCTTGGCATGCACGGATCCTACGAAGCCAACTGGGCGATGCATGACTGCGACGTGATGATCTGCATCGGGGCGCGGTTCGACGACCGCGTCACCGGTCGGCTGGATGCGTTCTCGCCGAACTCGAAGAAGATCCACATCGACATCGATCCCAGTTCCATCAACAAGAACATCCGGGTCGACCTGCCGATCATCGGTGACGCGGCGCATATCCTGGAAGACATGATCCGCATCTGGAAGGCGGGTGCGCGACAGGTCGACCCCGCGCGGATCGAACCCTGGTGGCGCCAGATCGACATCTGGCGTGCGCGCAACAGCTTCGGCTACGAGAAGACCGACAAGCTGATCAAGCCGCAGCGCGCTGTCGAGGCCCTGTACGAGAAGATCAAGGACCGCGACCCCTACATCACCACCGAAGTGGGGCAGCACCAGATGTGGGCGGCACAGCTGTTCAAGTTCGAAAGCCCCAATCGCTGGATGACTTCCGGCGGTCTCGGCACCATGGGCTATGGCCTGCCTGCCGCGATGGGCGCGCAGATCGCGCATCCCGACAAGCTGGTGGTCGATATCGCCGGCGAGGCGTCGATCATGATGAACATCCAGGAGATGTCGACGCTGGCGCAGTACAAGCTGCCGGTGAAGATATTCATCCTCAACAACCAGTGGATGGGCATGGTGCGCCAGTGGCAGGAACTGATGCATGGCAAGCGGT
>CAJYBQ010000002.1 GCA_913064755.1 uncultured Alphaproteobacteria bacterium | reverse complement strand
CCGTCATGCGCTGGCTGACCCCGTCGGAAATGCCCTTCAGGGTGATGATCTCCTCACCGGTCAGCTTCAGCGTCTTGCGGTTGGTGCCCTCGGGGAACACCAGCGGCAGGACGCCCATGCCAACCAGGTTGGAACGGTGGATACGCTCGAAGCTTTCCGCGAACACGGCCTTCACGCCCAGCAGGTTGGTACCCTTGGCCGCCCAGTCGCGCGACGACCCGGTGCCGTATTCCTTGCCGGCGATGACGACCAGCTTGCGGCCTTCCTCGGCGTATTTCATTGCCGCGTCGTAGATCGACATCTGCTCGCCCGACGGCATGTGGCGGGTGACGCCGCCCTCCACGCCCGGCACCATCTCGTTGCGGATGCGGATGTTGGCGAAGGTGCCGCGCATCATGACCTCGTGATTGCCACGGCGGGAGCCGTAGGAATTGAAGTCACGCGCGGGAACCTGGTTGCTGCTCAGGTACCTGCCCGCAGGGCCATCGGCCTTGATGGAACCGGCCGGGGAGATGTGATCGGTGGTCACCGAATCGGCCAGGATCGCCAGGATCCGTGCATTCTCGATGTCATCGAAGCCCTTCGGCGGCTCTAGCTGCATGCCTTCGAAGTAGGGCGGGTGCTGCACGTAGGTGGAGGTCATGTCCCATTCGTAGGTCTGGCCAGTGCTGCTCTGCACCTTCTTCCAGTCGTCGTCGCCCGCGAAGACATTGCCGTAGCGATCCTCGAACATTTCCGGCAGGACGCAGGTGCGCACGGTCTCGACGACCTCGGCATTGCTCGGCCAGATGTCCTTCAGGAACACGTCCTTGCCGTCCGGATCCTGACCCAGCGGGTCATTCATCAGGTCGATCTTCATCGAACCGGCGATGGCATAGGCGACGACCAGCATGGGGGAGGCGAGATAGTTCGCCTGCACATGCGGGTTCACGCGGCCTTCGAAGTTGCGGTTGCCCGACAGCACCGAACAGGCCACCAGGTCATGTTCGGTGATCGTGCTCGAGATCGGCTCCGGCAGCGGACCGGAGTTGCCGATGCAGGTGGTGCAGCCATAGCCAACCAGGTTGAAGCCCAGCTTGTTCAGGTCGGTCGACAGTCCGGCCTTGTCCAGATAGTCGGACACGACCTGGCTGCCCGGTGCCAGCGACGTCTTCACCCAGGGCTTCACGGTCAGGCCGCGCGCGGCGGCATTGCGTGCAACCAGGCCCGCGCCCAGCATGACGCCGGGGTTGGAGGTATTGGTGCAGGACGTGATGGCCGCGATGACCACGTCACCGTGACCCAGGTCATAGTCCGCGCCCTTCACGGGGAAGCGGGCATCGGGGTCGGTGACGCCGAAGACGTCCTTTTCCGCGATCGCGAAGGCGGGGGCAGCGTTCGACAGCGGCACCCGGTCCTGCGGACGCTTCGGTCCGGCAAGGCTCGGTTCCACGGTGGACACGTCCAGTTCCAGGGTATCCGTGAACACCGGTTCCGCATCGTCCAGCCACAGGCCCTGTTCCTTGGCATAGGCTTCCACCAGCGCGATCAGGTCGGCGGGGCGGTTGGTCGAACGCATGTAGGCCAGCGTCTCGTCATCGACGGGGAAGAAGCCGCATGTCGCGCCGTATTCCGGTGCCATGTTGGCGACGGTCGCCCGGTCGGCCAGGCTCATTTCCTGCACGCCGGAGCCATAGAATTCGACGAACTTGCCGACGACGCCACGGGCGCGCAGCATCTCGGTCACGGTCAGCACCAGGTCGGTGGCGGTGGTGCCTTCCTTCAGCTTCCCGGTCATCTTGAAGCCGACGACCTCGGGGATCAGCATGGACGTGGGCTGGCCCAGCATCGCGGCCTCGGCCTCGATCCCGCCAACACCCCAGCCCAGCACGCCCAGGCCATTGACCATGGTGGTGTGGCTGTCGGTACCGACCAGCGTGTCCGGATAGGCCACGGTGCGGCCATTCTCTTCCCTGGTCCAGACGACCTTGGCGAGATATTCCAGGTTCACCTGGTGGCAGATGCCGGTTCCCGGCGGGACAACACGGAAGTTGTCGAATGCCTGGGAGCCCCAGCGCAGGAACTCGTAGCGTTCCTTGTTGCGCTGGTATTCCAGGTCCACGTTGGTGCGGAACGCGGTGCCATCGCCGAAGGCGTCGACCATGACGGAATGGTCGATGACCAGGTCGACGGGGTTCAGCGGATTGATCTTGTCGGGGTCGCCGCCCATGGTCGCGATGGCGGACCGCATGGCGGCCAGGTCGACCACGGCGGGGACGCCGGTGAAGTCCTGCATCAGCACGCGGGCCGGACGGTAGGCAATTTCCTGGCCCTTCGATCCCCGGTCGTTGAGCCAGCCGGCCATGGCCTTCACGTCGGCGACGCTGACGGTACGGTCGTCCTGGAACCGCAGCAGGTTTTCCAGCAGTACCTTCAGTGACTTCGGCAAGGCGGAGATATCACCCAGTTCCGCCTCGGCGGCCTTCAGGCTGTAATAATCGATTTCCTTGCCGCCGATGTTCAGCGTGCGGCGTGTCTTCAAGCTGTCCAGACCCACAAGCCAGCTCCTCTTCTCAAAAAAAGCGTGAAACCCGCAACCATTGACGGGCAAATCCAACGACAGGCGACCCCCCATTGGGCAGGTGGCGCAGGACCTTCAGGTCCGCGGTTCCGTGCCGCAACAGTCGCTCGCGCCGATCATAGACGAAGCGGTCGGCCCTTTCTTGCAATATTTGCGTGACGTTGGGCAAGCCGGGACGCGAAGAAACCAATCCCGACCTGAATCGGAAAGGGCCGGTCAAGCTGTCACGCTTGACCGGCCCTCGCTGGTCGATCCGGCCAGGATCGGACGCCGGAAGTGTCAGGCAATCAGCTTCGAAGCGATCCGCGCGACATGGGCACCCTGGAAGCGTGCGCCGTCCAGTTCCACTGCCGACGGCTGCCGCTTGCCATCACCGCCCGCGATCGTGCTGGCACCATAGGGGGTGCCGCCCTTGACCTCCTCGGTGCCCATCTGCCCCTGGAACGCGTAGGGCAGGCCGACAATGACCATGCCCTGGTGCAGCAGGCTGGTATGGAACGACAGGATGGTGCTTTCCTGGCCGCCGTGCTGGGTGGCGGAAGAAACGAACACGCTGCCGACCTTCCCCACCAGCTTGCCCTGCGCCCAGAGGGCACCGGTCTGGTCCAGGAAGTTGCGCATCTGCGCCGCCATCATGCCGAACCGGGTCGGGGTGCCGAAGATGATGGCATCGTAGTCGGCCAGTTCTGCCGGATCTGCCACCGCTGCCGACTGGTCCAGCTTGATCCCCGCCTGCCTCGCCGCGTCTTCGGGAACCAGTTCCGGCACCCGCTTGATGGTGACATCGGTGCCGTCAACGGATCGCGCGCCTTCGGCCACGGCCGCTGCCATGCTTTCGATATGTCCGTATGAGCTGTAGTAGAGCACCAGTACCTTGGTCATCTGATCTGTTCCTCGTGTGTGTTGGTCGGTGATCCTGTATCTGGTCCGGACGGACGGGATTGGCAGGCCGGGTGATCCCGATTAGGGGACCTGCGGCGAGAACGCGACGAGGATGGCGGGCAAGGCATTGAGACATTTGATGTTTCCAGTGCGTAAACTATGTGTTTCGCAGCGATGGGCAGCACGGGCATGATGGTTGAATGACCAGGACGTTGACAGGTTTGGATGCCGGGGCGGATGCGGGGCGACTGCCGGCGGACCGGCGCGTGCTCGCATCGGCGCAGGCGCTTGCCGTCGCCTGTGACGGCCGGTCGGTGCTCAGTGGCGTCGACATGGAGATCGCGGCGGGGGAGATCGTCACGATCATCGGTCCCAACGGATCCGGCAAGACGACACTGGTGAAGGCCCTGCTGGGGCTGGTGCCCGTGACGCGGGGGTCGGCGGGCCTGGCCGATGGCACCCGCATCGGTTACGTGCCGCAACGCTTTGCCGTCGATGCGGTGCTGCCCCTCAGCGTCAATCGCCTGATGACCCTGACCGCCCGGGCCGACAGTGCCGCCATCGCGGCCGCGCTGGACCGGGTCGGCGTCGGCCACCTGCGGCAGGCGGACGTGGCGCGACTGTCGGGCGGTGAGACACAACGCGTGCTGCTGGCGCGCGCGCTGTTGCGGAAGCCGGACCTGCTGGTGCTCGATGAACCTGTGCAGGGCGTCGATTTCGCCGGTGAAGCGGCGCTCTACGCCCTGATCGGGGAGTTGCGTGACGAGATGGGGCTGGGGGTGCTGATGGTTTCCCACGACCTGCATGTGGTCATGGCGGCAACCGACCAGGTGCTGTGTCTCAACGGCCATATCTGTTGCGCCGGTGTACCGTCGGACGTGTCGCGACACCCGGAATTCCTGCGCTTGTTCGGGCGGCAGGCGGCGGCGACCCTGGCGGTCTATCGCCATGAGCATGACCATGACCATGGCCTGCACGGCGAAGTGGTGACAGATGCCGACCACGATCACGCCAACCATGATCATGCCGGCCATGATCATACCCATGACAGCCACAGGCACTGACGGGACCCGACATGCTTGATGATTTCCTGGTTCGCGCCCTGCTGGGGGGCATCATGGTGGCGCTGGTGGCGGGGCCGCTCGGCTGTTTCGTGGTCTGGCGGCGCATGGCCTATTTCGGCGATACCATGGCCCATTCGGGCCTGCTGGGCGTGTCGATCGGGCTGCTGCTCGCGGTTCAGCCGATCATCGGCGTGGCCGTCGTGGTGGTGCTGGCGGCGCTGGCGCTGTTCTGGCTGGAACGGTTCCGCTGGCTGGCCAGCGATACCGCGCTCGGCATGCTGGCCCACGGCAGCCTGGCTGTCGGGCTGGTGGTTGCCGCGACGGTTCCGGGACTGCGCATCGACCTGATGAGCTACCTGTTCGGGGACATCCTGGCCATCGGCAAGGGCGACCTGCTCTGGATCGGCATCGGGGCGATCGTCGCCCTGTCGGTGCTTGCCTTGATCTGGCGTGACCTGCTGGCGGCGACGGTCCAGTCCGACCTGGCAAAGGCGGAAGGCGTGCCCGTGGCGCGGGTCAGGCTGATCTTCGCCCTGCTGGTGGCCCTGTTGATCGCCGCGGCGATGAAGATCGTCGGCATCCTGCTGGTCACGGCGCTGCTGATCATCCCCGCGGCCACGGCGCGGCGCCTGAGCGGGTCGCCGGAGGCCATGGCCGTTTGGGCGGGGCTGGTGGGGTGTGTCGCGGTGACCGGTGGGCTCGGCCTGTCGCTCTGGCTCGATTCACCGTCCGGGCCGAGCATCGTGCTGGCCGCCATCGTGGCTTTCCTGCTTGTCCTGCTGGTCACGACATTCCGGTCAAAGAATGCTGCGGCATGACCTGGATTGGGGTTAGGATCGTTTCTGCCACGCGCAGCACCGGCCTGCGCCATACCGTTCGAACGAAAGGGTGACGGCCCATGACGCTGAGAACCAGGCTGAGAACACTTGCTGCCACGATCGCGCTTGGCGTCGGTCTCTGCAGCTTTGAAACGTCTGCCCATCCGCATGTCTGGGTTGGCACATCGGCGGAGTTCCAGTTCGATTCGGCAGGTCTCGTGACGGCGGTGAAGGTCATCTGGCGCTTCGACGACCTCTATTCGACATTCGCCATCCAGGGTGCGGACGCGGACAAGGACGGTGTCACCACCCATGCGGAACTGGTGGCGCTGGGCGGCGAGAACGTGAAATTCCTGAAGGAATGGAACTATTTCACCGATCTGCGTATCGATGGCACGCCGCTGGACGTGGGCGATGTCGCGTCATTCGACAATCGCGATGACGACGGCATCCTGGAGTTCAGTTTCACCCTGCCCCTCGACTACCCGGTCGATCCGACCCGGCACCGGTTGCGGATGGCCAGTTTCGACCCGAGTTACTACGTGGCATTCGAGATCGATTCCGCCCGCCCGGCGACAGCCTCCGGTCCCGTGCCCGACGGCTGTGGCGTCTTCACCTACGGGCCGGACGAAACACCCAAGACGGTAAACGATTCCCTTGCCGCCAGCCTGGCAGCGGACGCGGATTGGGCGGCCGGGTTCGCGCCGAAGGTCACCATTGAATGTGGCGGTTGATCTGCGGGATGCTACTCGCGACCGTTGTCAGTCTCTCGGTGCTGCCCGCGGCGGCGCAATCACCCTTCCAGCGCCCCGGCACCGCGGAACAGGCGGCCGAGCCGGCTGACCCGGGACTCTACCAGCAGGTCATGTCTGAGGTGCGGCAGATACAGTCGCAACTCTATCGAAAACTCTCGCAGGCCGTTCGTGCGCTGAAACAGGACTACAGCCTTTCCACGGCCTGGGGACTGATCCTCGTCAGCCTGCTCTACGGCATCTTCCACGCGGTCGGGCCGGGCCATGGCAAGGCCGTGATCACGTCCTACCTGCTGGCCAACGAGCGGGCGGTCCGGCAGGGAATAGCGCTTTCGCTGCTGTCCTCCCTGGCACAGGGCGTGACCGCCGTCGTGCTGGTCCTGGGCGGTGCCTGGCTGTTCGACCTCGCCGGGAAGGAATTGCTCGACAGTGCCTGGTCGCTGGAGAAGTTCAGTTTCGGGCTGATCGCCGCGGTCGGGTTCTACCTGCTCTGGCAGGTGCTGACCGGTCGCGGGCACCATCACCACGACCACGACCACGACCACGACCACGGGCACGAGGGCCACGCGCACGATCATGGCCACGGCCACGGCCACGGCCACGGCCACGACCATGGCCACATCGCGCTGCCGCCGGTCGGGCAGGGCAACCGCCGTCTTACCCTGCGCCGGGCCTTGCCGATCATCCTGGCCGTTGGCGTCAGGCCCTGTGGCGGGGCCCTGATCGTGCTGGTCTTCGCGCTGGCCAACGGGCTGGTGCTTGCCGGAATTGGCGCGACCTTCGCCATGTCGCTGGGAACGGGGGCAACCGTCTCCGCGCTCGCCATCCTGACCCTGACCTCCAAGCGGTTCGCCATGCGCCTCGCCAACCGCGACATGCGCTGGGCCGGCTGGCTGGAGAACGGTCTGCGGGTGTTCGGAGCGCTGGCGCTGATTGCCTTCGGCACCCTGTTCCTGCTGGCCAGCGTCGGTGCGCCAAGGTCGCCATTCGGCATCTGATCTGCCGGGAGGCCGGGCAGATGCCTTGCCGCGGGCAGTTTCCCATTGTCATACTGTACTTCGTTTCAATCTCGGGGAGGATATGAACGATGGCTGACACGGCATGGAATGTGGCGGAGCCTGAAACCTATGACTGGAAGGGCATTGTCGACGGGCTGAACCAGTACCTGCGGCTGCGCACCACACCGATCGGCATGAAGCTGTTCGAGACGGCGGCGGAGATGGAGGCGGTGCCGCGCATCCGGCGACCGCGATCGATCCACACCACCGACCAGATCGTCGGCCAGGCATCACGGCTTGGCTGGACGGTCGGCATCACCATGGCGGACCTCGTGGGTGCCCAGTGCGGCGCGGTCATCGGCCTGCGGCCACAGGATGACGAGTGGCAGTCGGGCCGGGGCATGGTCGGCGTCTGGTACGAGACGGAAGACGATACCCGTGCGCACCAGGGGGCGATGAAGGTCGTGCCGGCCGGCAAGTACGAGGCGATGGCCGTGTCACCGCTGGTCGCGGGGCGGCTGGATCCGCCGGATATCGCCATGATCTATGCCACGCCCGCCCAGATGATCCTGTTCATCAACGGCCTGCAGTGGGCCGGATACAGGAACCTGCAGTGGGGCTGCGTGGGCGAGAGTTCATGCGCGGACAGCTGGGGCCGGGCGCGGAGCACGGGCGAGCCGAGCCTTTCGATCCCCTGCTTCGCGGAGCGACGCTATGGCGGCGTGATGGAGGATGAACTGCTGATGGCGATTCCGCCGAAGTTCCTGCCCAAGGTGCTGGACGGGCTGGCCCACCTGTCGGGCAACGGCCTGCGGTACCCGATCCCGCAGTATGGCATCCAGATGGACGTCCGCGCCGGAATGTCGGCGTCCTACGGCGACAGGTAAGGCTGTCTGCCGGTCGAGATGATCGTGATTGCCTGCTGCCTCGCGTGCCGGGTCCGGCCACGAAGCAGCAGGTATTTCATCCGGTCAGGGGAACAGGGCGATCTGTTCGATGCCGGTGGTCTCGGGCAGGCCGAACATCAGGTTCATGTTCTGGATCGCCTCGCCCGATGATCCCTTCACCAGGTTGTCGATGACGGCCACGACAATGGCGCGGCCCGGAATGCGGTCCGGGTAGATGCCGACCTGGCAATAGTTCGACCCCCGGACGTTGCGGGTCGCCGGGGCGACACCTTCCGGCACCAGGTGCACGAAGGGTTCGTCCGCGTAGCGGCTGGCAAGGGTCTGGCGCAGGTCCGCGACGGTCGCGCCGCCCACCATGCGGAGGTAGCAGGTGCAGAGCTCACCACGGTTCATCGGCATCAGGTGCGGGGTGAAGTTCACATGCGTGTCCGCGCCACCGGCAGCCTTGGCGATTTCCTGTTCGATCTCCGGCGCGTGGCGATGGGTGCCGACGGCATAGGGGTGAATGCCCTCACCGACTTCGCAGAACAGCAGGTTTTCCTTCAGGCCGCGACCGGCGCCGGAAACACCTGACTTGGCGTCGATGATGACGTCTGCCACGTCCACCTGGCCCGCGGCAGCCAGCGGTACCAGGCCGAGCAGCGCCGCGGTGGGATAGCAGCCCGGATTGGCCACCAGCCGCGATGACCGGATGCCGTCGCGATAGAATTCCGGCAGGCCGTAGACCGCCAGCGGCTGGATTTCCGGGGCGTAATGCTCGTGCCCGTACCACTCGGCATAGACCGCCGGGTCGTCGAGCCTGAAATCCGCCGACAGGTCGACCACGCGGATCCTGTCGTTCTCCGTCAGGATCTTGCGAACGATGTTCTGGGTCGTGCCATGCGGCAGGCCGCAGAAGACCACGTCCACGTCCGCCGTCGGCCAGTCGATGTCATCGACGCTGATCATCGCGGGCAGGTCGAGGCCCAGAAGATGGGGAAAGACCTCGGCGATGGCCTTGCCCGCATGGCGGTCCGCGGTCATGAAGCTGATCCGGACATCGGGATGACGGACGAGCAGTCGGACCAGGTCTCCGCCCGTGTAACCGCTTGCACCCAGAATTCCCGCCTTGATCAGCTTGGTCATTGGTCCTGTCCTGATTTACCGCTGCGTCAATGCAGCCGCCGGGTTTTACGGGACTGCAGGGCAGTGTTGCAAGCAACCATGTCCGGTGACCGATGACCGGTGCGGTGTTTGGCGATAGTGTCCGCCGCTTTCTGACCTGTCCGGCGGAGTCCCGATGGAACCGATCATCAATATCGTCCTGCCCGTCTTTGCCATCGTCGGCGCGGGCTACATCTGCGGTGCGCGGGGCATCCTGGGGGAGGACAGCAGCGTCGCGCTGAACCGCTTCGTCTATTGGGTGGCCCTGCCGGCGATGCTGTTCCGGGCCATGGCGATGGTCGATCTGCAGCGGGTCTACAACCCCGACTTCGTCTTCGGTTTCCTGGGCGCGGTGGTGCTGATCGGCGCCGTGACCCTTCTTGTCGCCCGCTTTTTCTTCCGCCGTTCCCTCGCGGAGGCCGCGATCCACAGCATGAACGGGGTCTACGGCAATTCCGGCTACATGGGCATCCCGCTGGCAATCACGGCCTACGGGGAGGCGGCGGCGCTGCCTGCCATCGTGGCCACCGTCATCAACACCGCCCTGGTGGTCGGCGTGGCCATCATCCTGATCGAGTTCGGGACCCAGCGCGGCAGCAACCCGGCCAGGGTGGTGGGGAACGTGGCCGTCGCCATGGGGCGCAACCCGATGCTGGTCGCACCCTTCCTGGGGCTTTGCTGGGCGGCCGTCGGCTTCGACCTGCCGGTGCCCGTGGCGTCCTTCACCGGCATCCTGGGTGCCGCCGCCGGGCCGTGTGCGCTGTTTGCCATCGGGTTGTTCATGGTGGGCAAGCCGCGCAGTGAAGGCCGGGCAGAAGTCGGCGTGATGACCCTGACGAAGTTGCTGGTGCAGCCGCTGGTGACGGCCGTGATGGTGCTGATGCTGTTCCCGGTCGATGAACTCTGGGCCAAGGTGGCCATCCTGATGGCGGCATTGCCGACGGGCGCGGGCAGCTTCGTGCTGGCGCAGGCCTATGGCGTCTACGTGCTGCGCACGTCGTCGGTGATCCTGGCCGGCACCGTGTTCTCGGTCGCCACGATTTCCGTCTTCTTCATCTTCTTCCCGCCGGGGTGAGCGGGAGGGGGGCGGCGAGCGCTGACGCGTGATCCCGAAACCGGCCATTCGCGTCGGTGGCCAATGCCACGCCGGTCAGGTCGTGATCGACCAGAGACTGCTTTCCAGCAGCGGGACGGGGCGGGGAATGAAACCGGTCAGCCGGTTCACGTCGGCCGACATGTGGTCCAGCGCATGGCGACACCCGAACAGCGGGCGCAGGCGTCCGCCGACCAGCAGCGCGGCAACCCCGTTCTGTTCGTTGTAGCCGCGCAGGTGCCAGTTCCGCGGGTATCCGCCGGGCAGGAAGATGTCGTGGATATGAACAAGCACACCGGCGGGCAGGCCGGGAATGACGTTGTTCAACAGGTGATCGACGTCGCTGCCCGGCATCAGGACATGGCTGGAATCGATCGCCAGGATGTCGCCCGGCTGCAGGTCGGCGAAACTGTCCGCCGGGGCGTCCTGCACCACCGTCTGCTGCACCCTGATTCCCAGGTCCCGGATATCGGCGCGGGGGGCCGGGTCGATGGCCAGGATATCCGTGGCGAGGCCGCCGTCGTCCGCGGCGCGCTTCATGAACCGTGTCGAATGGCCGGATCCGACCTCCACGATACGGGCAGGCCGATGGTGGCGAACCATGCTGTAGGCGGTTGCGGCATCCAGGCCACCGAACCAGTCCTGCAGCCAGCGGGGGCGCGCGGTATCATCGGTGGCGGAGATGGCGAGCAGCGGCGCCCGATAGCCATTGATCATCTGCAGGACGGCGAGACTGTCATCGCGCGCGGCATCCAGCAGGGCAGCGATCGCCGGGTAGGCGATGGCGGGCGCGGGCGCCGGGGGGACCACACCGGCGGCGTGCCGATAGGGGATGAACCAGCCCTGCGGTGACCCGTTCAGTGTCGCGGTCGCCATGTCGCGGACACGGGCGGCGAAGGACGGCTTGGCGGGCAGGGTTTTTCGCTGGTCGTTCAGGGCGTGATCACCATGCCTTCGCGGGCCACGATGGACCCGGGACGTGCCGCCTCCACATCCCTGGCAACGCCATCCATGAACGTGTCGTCGTGTTCCGGGTCATGGTGGAAGACGACATAGGTCTTCACCCCGGCCTCGTCACACAGACGCACACCGGCTTCCCAGGTACTGTGACCCCAGCCGACGCGGGACTTGTACTCTTCCTCGTTGTAGCTGGCGTCGTAGATGACGATGTCCGCATCGCGCAGGAACTCGACCAGCACCGGGTCATTGCCATCGACGGGATGTTCCGTGTCGGTGATGTAGCAGATGGACTTCCCCTCGAACTCGACACGATAGCCGCTGGCGTTGTTGGGGTGGATCAGTGGCGATGTGCGCACGGTGATCCCGTCGCCCAGGTCCAGCGTGTCACCGGAACGGAAGTCCACGTAGTCGATGTTGGCGTTGAAGATCGCCGGCGGCACCGGGAACAGTGGCGCGATCATCATGTCTTCCAGCACGCTGGCCAGGGTGTGGTCGGGCAACAGGTGGCCGGCCCAGACCCGGAACGACCAGCCGGGCACGAAGAACGGCACGAAGAACGGCAGGCCGCAGACGTGATCGAAGTGGGTGTGGGTCAGGAACAGGTACGCCTGGTGCGGTTTCTGCTGCACCATCTTCTTGCCGAGATAGCGGATGCCGGACCCGGCATCGAACAGCAGCGTCCGGTCACCGGCCGTCACCTCCAGCGACGACGTGTTGCCGCCGTAGCGGATGACGTCTTCGGCGGAACAGGCGATGGAGCCCCTGACGCCCCAGAACCTTACCGAAAATTCGTTTGTGTCGGCCAAGAAGGACCCCCGATGAAAACAGCCAGCGCCAGATATACCGAGGCCAAGCGCCACCCGTGGACAGTTCGCCTGCCCTTCGACTACGTATACTGTGCCGTTGGACAGGAAAAGCCAAGAAACCTGAGACGTGCACCACATTTTGCCGGGTTTCCGGCCTTGAGGGGGAGGATGCGACGTGGATCCCTTGTTGATCACGCGTGAAGGAGGGGTCGTGACCCTGCGGCTGAACCAGCCGGAAAAGCACAATGCGCTGGATATCGCGGCCATGCACCGCCTGGCGGACACCCTGGGGGAACTGGAAGGCGATACCGGCGTCCGCGTCCTGGTGCTGACCGGCACGGGGGCGAAGACATTCTGCGCCGGGGCCGACCTGACCGGCGTCGATGGCAGCTATCCCTGGTGGGAGAACCCGCTCGACACGGTCTGCACCAGGCTGGAGGGGCTGCCCTTCGCCACCGTCTGCGCGTTGAACGGGTCGGTCTATGGCGGCGGCACCGACCTGGCGCTGGCCTGCGACTTCCGCATTGGCCAGACCGGCCAGCGCATGTTCATCCCGCCCGCGCGTTTCGGCATTCACTACCAGATCAACGGGCTGCGCCGGGCGCAGGAGCGCATGGGACTGGGCGCGGCCAAGCGGCTCTACCTGGCGGGCGAGACCTTCGATGCCGACGAGATGAAGCACTGCGCCTTCCTGGACCACGTGGTGGCACCGGAAGCCTATGCGCAGTTCGTGGCTGATTACGTGGCCGAGCTGGCCGGCATGGCCCCGCTGTCCGTCCGCGGCATGAAATACGTCCTGAACGCCAGCGCGCGGGGCAACCTGGATTATGCCCGGGCGATGGTCGGGGTGCGGGAATGCTTCACGTCGGAGGATTTCGTCGAAGGCGGTGCGGCCATCGCCGAGAAGCGCAAGCCGGTCTTCAAGGGTCGATAGGACGCGGTCGCAACGGCGCCGCTGCCGGCGCCGGAGGTTCACGAGGCAAGACGATGATGGAGAATGCGGATGCCCGCAACGCGCGCTGATCTGCTGGCCCGGCTGGAAAGCCTGGGGCTGGCAACGGAAACCGTCGATCATCCGCCGGTATTCACGGTGGAGGAGGCAAAGGCCCATCGTGGCGACCTGTCCGGTGCCCACATCAAGAACCTGTTCCTGAAGGACAAGAAGGGCGGGCTCTGGCTGGTGGTGTGCATGGAGGATCGGCGGGTGGACATGAATGCCCTGTCGAAACGGCTCGGCGCGCCGCGCTTCAGCTTCGGCAAGCCGGACCTGCTGATGGAGGTGCTGGGCGTGGAGCCGGGGTCGGTGACACCCTTTGCCGTGATCAACGACGGTGACGCGCGGGTGACGCTGGTTCTGGACGAGGAACTGCTGCGCCATGACCCGGTGAACTGTCACCCGCTGGTCAATACCGCGACAACCCGCATCGGGCCGGATGCCCTGCTGCGATTCTGCCGAGATACGGGGCACGAGCCGGTCATCAGCGTGATTGACGAGCGCGCGGGCTGATGGGCGCATTGCCCTGAGCCGCCGAACCCCCTACATCTTGGCCAGTATCCGGGACAAGCGCCCGCTCCCCCCAACCCCGGCGACGGGGACCGTCAACGATGCCTGAGGACACGACAGACATGGAAACCATCATCGGACAGCCGCAGGGTGCGGCGGGCCAAGCCCCTGCCGACCTGATCAAGGACAGCTCCATCGCCACCTTCATGGAGGACGTGATCCAGGCATCGCAGGAAGTACCGGTGCTGGTGGATTTCTGGGCCCCGTGGTGCGGCCCCTGCAAGCAGCTGACGCCGGTCCTGGAAAAGGTGGTGACGGAGGCCGCGGGCAAGGTTCGCCTGGTCAAGGTGAACATCGACGAGAACCAGGAAATCGCGCAGCAGATGCGGATCCAGTCGATCCCGGCGGTCTTCGCCTTCAAGGGCGGGCAGCCGGTGGACGGCTTCATGGGGGCGCTGCCGGAAAGCCAGGTGCGTGAATTCATCACCAAGGTTGCGGGCGAGATCGGCCCGAGCCTGGAAGAGCAGTTCATGGAAGCCGGTACCGCCGCGCTGGAAGCCGGCGACGGTGAAACCGCGGCCGGAGCCTTCGCGCAGATGGTCCAGGCCAACCCGGAAAGCCCGCAGGCCTTTGCCGGACTTGTCCGGGCCTATGCCCTGCTGGGTGACCTGGACGGCGCACAGCAGATCCTGGACCAGGTGCCGGTCGCCATTTCCACGCATGCGGAAATTGCCGGTGCCAAGGCCGCGCTGGAACTGGCGAAGCAGTCCGGTGATCCGGCGGCGATGGCAGAGGTCGGTCGCCTGGCGGCCGCGCTGGAGGCATCGCCCGACGACATGCAGGTCCGCTTCGATCACGCCAACGCCTTGCTGGCCGCCGATCAGCGCGAGGAGGCGGTGGACGCCCTGCTGGAATGCTTCCGTCGCGACCGTGACTGGGAAGAACAGGCCGCGCGCCAGAAACTCGTGCAGTTGTTCGAGGCCTGGGGCAACAAGGATCCCCTGACGCTGAAGGCACGGCGTCGTCTTTCAACCCTGATGTTCAGCTGACAGGGCGGAGGCAGCAGGCATGGCCAAACCGGATCGTCCGACCGGGCCGGAGAACCTTCCCGAACGGGTCGCGAGCTTTCCGTGTCGCGGGGGGATCCTGCTGCCGTGCGGGCTGCTGCCGCTGAACATATTCGAACCGCGATACCTCGCCATGACCCGTGATGCCATGGCGGGCGGTCGCATGATCGGCATGATCCAGCCGCGCGAAACGGACGTGGAAACCTATACGCCGCCGATCTATGGCGTGGGCTGCCTTGGCCGGGTGACGGAATTCGCCGAAACCGGCGATGGTCGCTACCAGATCGCCATCTCCGGTGTCTGCCGGTTCCGCGTGGCGGAAGAAGTGGCAAGCGACACGGCCTATCGCCAGGTGCTGGCGGATTACTCCGGTTATCCGGAAGATTTCGGCGAGGAAGAAGCCCCGGGGCGTTCCGTGGACCGGCATCGCCTGGTCAACAGCCTGAAGGTATTCCTCGACCGCCAGGGGCTGAAGGCGGACTGGGACGCGGCGGAGCGCGCCAGCGACGTGGCGCTGATCAACTCCCTCTCCATGATGCTGCCGCTCGACCCGAGCGAGAAGCAGGCCCTGCTGGAAGCCGACAATGTTCCCGAAAGGGCAGAGATACTGACGACGCTGATCGAGATGTCGTTGTTGAGCGGTGATGGTGATTCACCGGTCCAGTAGGACCGGCGGCGGACAACCGTCGGAAGACAGGAAATGCAAGGAACAGGCATGACGCAGAACACGCTCGACCCGAAGCTGCTGGAGATACTGGTCTGCCCGCTGACCAAGGGACCGCTGACCTATGACAAGGCAGCGGCGGAACTGATCAGCAAGCAGGCCAATCTGGCCTACCCGATCCGCGATGGCATTCCGATCATGCTGGTGGACGAGGCGCGCAGTCTCGATGACAGTTCGGCTGGCGCCTGATGACATCACTGGAGATGTACGATCAGGCCGGCCGCCCGCAGCCGACCGAGATCCGGCTGAAGACCGCCGAGAAGGTCCTGGAAATCGATTTCGATGACGGCCGGGCCTTCAGCCTGCCCGCCGAATACCTGCGGGTCGAAAGCCCGTCCGCCGAGGTGCGCGGGCACAGCGCGTCGCAGCGCCAGTGGGTGCCCGGCAAGATCAACGTCGGCATCGAGAGCCTGGAACCGGTGGGCAATTATGCCATCCGCATCCGCTTCGACGATGGTCATGACACCGGCATCTATTCCTGGGGGTTCCTGTACGAGTACGGCGACCGCTACGAGGAAGTCTGGGACACCTATTGCGAGACCCTGGACCGGATGGGCCTCAGCCGCGAACCCTGATCCCTACATCCGCCCGACGCCGAAGCTGTTGGGCTGCAGCGGACGACGGTCGCCCTCGCGGCAGATGTCGAGGCACATGCCCAGCAGGCGGCGGCTGTCGCGGGGGTCGATGAGCCCGTCATCGAACAGCCGCGCGGTGTTGTAGAGCGCCTGGCTTTCGGTATCGAACTGGCTGACGATGCCGTCGTACATCTTCTGGATCACGGCATGATCCGGCTCGATGCCCTTCCGCTTCGCCCCTTGTTCGGCGACGATCTTCAGCACGGTCGCGGCCTGCTCCCCGCCCATGACGGACATGCGATAGTTCGGCCAGCCGAAGATGAAACGCGGGCTGTAGGCGCGGCCGCACATGGCGTAATTGCCGGCACCGAAGCTGGCACCGACCATCAGCGTGATCTTCGGCACCCGCACGTTCGACACGGCCTGGATCATCTTGGAGCCGTGCTTGACCATGCCGCCGCGTTCCGATTCCGTGCCGACGATGAAGCCGGTGGTGTCGTGCAGGAAGACGATCGGCGTGTCGGCCTGGTCACAGAGCTGCATGAACTGTGCGGCCTTCGCCGCGCCCGCGTTGTCGATGGGGCCGTTGTTGCCGATGATGCCGACCGCCATCCCCATGACCTCGGCGAAGCCGCAGACGGGGGCGGAACCATAGTTGGCCTTGAAGTCCACGAAGTCCGACCCGTCCACCAGGCGCGCGATCAGTTCCCGCGCATCGTAGGGCCTGCGATAATCGGTCGAGACCAGGCCGCAGATCTCGTCCGGGTCATACAGCGGTTCGCGCCAGGTCCGGGCGGGTTCCGGCGGCAGGCGGTCGTTCCAGCGCAGCTTGCCCATGATGTCGCGCGCCATGCGGATGCCGTCGGCGTCGTCTTCCGCCATGAACTCCGAAACGCCGGAGACCAGGCTGTGCATTTCCGCGCCACCCAGATCCTCGTCCGTCGCGATCTCGCCGGTGGCGGCATTGATCAGCGGTGGCCCGGCCAGGACCACGCGGCTGCGGCCCTTGACCATGATCGTGTAATCCGACATGCCCGGCACATAGGCCCCGCCCGCCGTGGATGAACCGTGGACGACCGCGATCTGCGGAATGCCCATGGCCGACATCTGGGCCTGGTTGTAGAACCCGCGACCGCCCTCGACGAAGATGTCGGACTGGTACTTCAGGTTCGCGCCGCCCGATTCGATCAGGTTGATCTTGGGCAGCTTGTTCTCGTGACAGATCTCCTGCACCCGCAGGTTCTTCTTCAGGCCCATGGGGGCAATGGTGCCGCCCTTGATGCCGCTGTCGGACGCCGAGATCATGCAGCGGATGCCCTGCACGTAGCCGATGCCGGCGATCGCGCCGCCGCCCATGACGCTCTTCGACCCGTCATCGTCGTGCATGCCGAGGCCGGCCAGCGTCGACAGCTCGAGAAAGGGCGACCCCTTGTCCAGCAGGTGATCGATTCGCGCGCGCGGCGGCAACTGCCCCCGGGACCGGAACACGTCGGCCTTTGCATTGGATGTGTCGCGCACCTTCTGTTCCAGCGCGCGCACGGCGTCGATCATGCCCAGCATGTCGGCGCGGTTGGCCTTGAAACTGTCGCTGTTCGTCGAGATCTGTGATTGCAGAACGGCCAAGAGTCCCTCCCCGGATTGGCTGTCGGGTCAGGTTACCCGCTGTCGCGGCACGATTGAAGCGCCGCGTTCCCCGGTTCAGGCGCGGCGCATGGCCGCCGTCAGCAGTCCGGCCGCGATCATCACCGATCCGCCGACCCGGTTGATCCAGCGCAGGGTCGAGACCCGCGTGATGTGGCGCCGCACGGAACCCGCAATCCAGGCATAGGCAGCGGCATTCAGGACGGCGAGGGCGAGAAACGTGCTGCCGAGCACCAGGAACTGGGGCAGGGCAGGGGCCGTGGTGTCCATGAACTGCGGCACGAAGGCGATGAAGAAGACGATGCCCTTGGGGTTCAGCGCGGTGACGATCCATGCCTGCCGGATCAACTGCCCGCCGGTCGAGGCGGGGACGCTGGTCAACGCGGTCGGATCGGGCCTGGCGCGCAGCAGGCCGATGCCCAGCCAGATCAGGTATGCCGCACCTACGAACTTCAGCACCATGAACAGGTTGGCGGAGGCGGCAAGCACCGCGCCCAGTCCGGCGAAGGACACGACCATGGCCGTGACATCCCCCAGCCCGACACCAATGACCGACTGCATTGCCGCGGCGCGTCCGCGCGACAGGGCATTGGCGACGACCAGCATGACCGTCGGTCCGGGCAGGGTCACCAGCAGTGTCGAGGCGAGCATGAAGGCGAGGTAGAGGTCGAGGGACATCGGGCGGCTCCGTCAGGGTTCTCCGACGGCAGTCATCCCCGTGAACATCCCCGCGTCAACCCCGTGGCGGAAAGCGGTCCGCGGGACGTGCCGGTTGCAGCTTCCGGATCAGCTTCCGGCCACCTGGCGCAGGCCGATCTCGTCCATCTGGACCTGTTCGCGCCGGTCGGCGAGGCGGCGGCGTTCAGCGTGCTTGCGCTCGATCAGCTTCTCGTAGCGCTTGGTTTCACGAAAGGCTTCCGCCACGACGTCACGCAGGGCGTCGATCTGGGTATCCACCTCGGCCATGGAGGCGGAGAGAGTCTCCTGCTGGCGGCGGGCGGCATTGACGTAGGCACCGATGGTGCTGCCCGCCATGGGGTCGCTGATGGTTGCCGCCTTCTCGGCCTCGATCCGGCCGTCGATGCGGTCGGAGCGCGCCTGCAGGTCGTCGCGCATGGCATGCAGTTCCCCGATCTCGTGGCGGCGCCGGTCCAGTTCCAGCTTCGATACCTGCAACAGCTTGTCGAGCGTGCTCATGCTGCAATGCCTCCCTGTTCAAGCAGTCCGGCAAGTTGCTCGAACCCGTCGTGCAAGTCCGCACGGTCTTCCTGTCTTTGTGACAGGAAGGCTTCCAGCGCGGGGTTGTAGGCAATGGCCTGGTCGATGCGCGGGTCGGACCCGCGTCTGTAGGCGCCGATCCGGATCATCTCGCCCATCTCGTCATAGGCCGCCAGCAGGTCGCGGGCCTTGGACACGACCTGGCGCTGTTCCGGCGTCTGGCAGGCCGGCATCGTGCGGGAGATGGATTTCAGGATGTTGATCGCCGGATAGCGGCCACGTTCGGCAATCTGGCGTTCCAGCACGATATGCCCGTCCAGGATGCCACGCACCGCGTCGGCAATGGGCTCGTCGTGGTCGCCACCTTCCACCAGCACCGTGAACAGGGCGGTGATTGCCGCGCCACCGATGCCGGGGCCGGCGCGTTCCAGCAACTGGGGCAGTTCGGCGAAGACCGACGGCGTGTAGCCCTTCGAGGCAGGCGGCTCACCGGCTGAGAGTCCGATCTCCCGCTGGGCCATGGCAAAGCGGGTGATGCTGTCGATCATGCAGAGCACTTCCTGGCCCTGGTCGCGGAAGTATTCCGAAAGGGTGAGGGTCAGATGTGCCGCCTGGCGACGCATCAGTGCCGGTTCGTCGGACGTGGAGACCACCACGACGGTGCGTGCCATCCCCTCCGGCCCCAGGTTGTCCTCGATGAATTCCTTCACCTCGCGGCCCCGTTCGCCGACCAGGCCGACGACCGCGACATCGCTTTCGGTGTAGCGGGCCAGCATCGACAGCATGACCGACTTGCCGACGCCGGAGCCGGCGAAGATGCCCATGCGCTGGCCACGGCAGGTGGTGAGGAAGGTGTTCATGGCGCGGATGCCGAGATCCATCGGATCGCCCACCCGATCGCGCAGGTGTGCCGACGGCGGACGGGCGCGCAGGAAGTAGTTGTCGCGGCCCTGGGTCAGTGGCGGGCCACCATCGACCGGGCGCCCCATGGCGTCGACCACACGGCCCAGCCAGGACGCGTCGGGCCGGACGCATGGTTGTTCGGTGCCGACCACGGCCTTGCAGCCGACACCCACGCCCTCCAGCGGGCCGAAGGGCATGGCGAGGGCGTGATCGCCACGGAAACCGACCGTCTCCGCCTCCACGATCCTGCCATCGCGGGTGTGCAGCAGGATGCGGCCGCCGACCGACAGTCGCCAGGCAATTCCGGCGACTTCGACCATCAGGCCCTGGACGGCGGCAACGCGACCATATTCTTCGCGTGCGGAGATCTGTTCGAGTTCTGTCAGCAGATGGCGCAAGGGAAATTCTCCGGTCCGTGTCGTTGTTTGTCCACGACACGAAGGCTGACGCAACAGCCTTAATTTCCGGTGAACGATACCCGTGGGATCAGAGAATGAATTTCGAAAGATCCGCGTTCTGCGCGAGTTCGCCTATCCGGTCCCGGACGTAGGAATCATCGATCGTGATGGCTTCCCCGGCGCGGTCGGAGGCCGTGAAGCTGATCTCCTCCAGCACCTTTTCCAGGATCGTGTGCAGGCGGCGGGCGCCGATGTTCTCGACACTTTCATTCACCTGTACCGCCAGGTCGGCGATGGCATCGATAGCGTCCTCGGCGAAGTCCAGCGTCACCTGCTCCGTGCCCATCAGCGCGGTGTACTGCCGGATCAGGCTGGCCTCTGTCTCGGTCAGGATGCGCTTGAAGTCCGACTTGGTCAGGGGCTGCAGTTCGACGCGGATCGGCAGGCGGCCCTGCAGTTCCGGCAGCAGGTCCGACGGCTTCGCGACATGGAACGCACCGGAGGCAATGAACAGGATGTGGTCGGTCTTCACCGACCCGTGCTTGGTGGCAACCGTCGTGCCCTCGATCAGGGGCAGCAGGTCACGCTGCACGCCTTCGCGGCTGACGTCGGCACCCTGGCGGTCCGACCGGACCGTGATCTTGTCGATCTCGTCCAGGAACACGATGCCGTTGTCTTCCACCTGCCTGATCGCGTCCTGCACCACGTCCTCGTCATCCAGCAGCTTGTCGGATTCCTCGGCGATCAGGATCTCGTGCGAATCCTTCACCTTCATCCGCCGGGGCTTGCCCTTCGACCCGCCCATGGCCTTGCCGAGGATATCGTTGAGATTCATCATGCCCATCTGCGCACCGGGCTGCCCGGGAATGTCGAACGTGGGCAGGGACATGCCACCGCCCGAATCCCGCAGGTGCAGTTCGACTTCCTTGTCGTCCAGGTCGCCATTGCGCAGTTTCTGGCGGAACTTCTCACGCGTTTCACGGCTTGCCCCGTCACCGACCAGCGCATCCAGCACGCGTTCCTCGGCCCCCTGTTCGGCGCGGGTACGGACTTCCTTGCGCTTGCGTTCGCGCACCATGGTGATGGCGGCTTCCAGCAGGTCACGGACGATCTGTTCCACGTCGCGGCCGACGTAGCCGACTTCCGTGAACTTCGTCGCCTCGACCTTCAGGAACGGGGCCTGGGCCAGCCGTGCGAGGCGCCGGGATATCTCGGTCTTGCCGACGCCGGTCGGGCCGATCATCAGGATGTTCTTGGGCAGGACCTCGTCGCGCAGGTCGTCGGGCAATTGCTGGCGACGCCAGCGGTTGCGCAAGGCAACGGCAACGGCGCGCTTGGCGTCGTCCTGGCCAATGATGAAGCGGTCCAGTTCGTGGACGATCTCGCGCGGGCTGAAATCACTCATGGGGTTCAGACACTCTCGATGATGACGTTTTCATTCGTGTAGACGCAGATATCGGCCGCGACCTTCATGGACTTGCGGGCAATCGCTTCCGCATCCATGTCGTCGAGGTCGATCAGCGCCCGTGCGGCAGACAGGGCGTAATTGCCGCCGGAGCCGATGCCGATCAGGCCGTCCGCCGGTTCCAGCACGTCGCCCGTACCGGTCAGGACCAGCGACACCTCGGCATCGGCCACGGCCATCATGGCCTCCAGCCGGCGCAGGTAGCGATCGGTGCGCCAGTCCTTGGCCAGTTCGACGGCGGCCCGGGTCAGTTGCCCCGGATACTGTTCCAGCTTTGCCTCCAGCCGCTCGAACAGGGTGAAGGCATCGGCGGTCGCACCGGCAAAACCGGCGACGATGTCGCCCTTGCCCAGGCGGCGGACCTTGCGGGCATTGGCCTTGATGACGGTCTGGCCGAGCGTGACCTGGCCATCACCCGCGATGACGACCTTGCCGCCCTTGCGGACGGAGAGAATGGTGGTGCCGTGCCAGGTGGCCGACTGTTCCTGATCCATGATTGCTCCCGGATTGTCGAATGGGTGGCGAAGAACTGATGCGCATGACGGCGCATGCGACCACCGCTCCACCCATGTATAGGTTCCGCGCGCCTGATCAAGACGGCATTCCGCTTTCGCGGGGATCGGCCCGTCAGGCGGGGGTGGATGCGCCGGTCTCGCCCGGTGGATTCGAAAAGGCCGGGAACCCGGCCTGGTCCCAGACCTGTCGATACTGCTGCAGGGCCCAGGTGACACTGGGGAAGGCCAGTTCGTCCCAGGGAATCTCGTCCCATGCGAAATAGCGGACTTCCAGGGATTCCGGCCCGGCCTTGACGTCAGGGCTGTTCATCTCGGCGCAATAGATCAACTGGACCTGGGAAATGCGCGGGATGTTGTAGACGGCCAGCAGGCGACCGATGTTGATATCGGCGTGGGCTTCTTCCATTGCTTCCCGCGCGGCGCCCTGTTCCGAACTTTCCCGCTCCTCCATGAAGCCGGCGGGTATGGTCCAGAACCCGTGGCGGGGTTCGATGGCGCGGCGGCAGAGCAGGATGCGGTCGTCCAGGCGGCAGACCGCGCCGACCACGATCTTCGGATTGACGTAATGCACCCAGCCGCAGTCGCCGCAAACCTGACGTTCTCGGTTGTCGCCGTCCGGCACCGTGGTCGAGAACTGCGCGGCACCGGGGAGATGACTGGGAATGCTCAAGGTTTCAGCCTCATGTTGTTGCCTCGCCCGAGTCTGCGGTGAACCGCATCGGCTATCAAGCACTAGATCATTCGACCGTCGGATCGCAGCTCCGGGTCGCCCGGTCGCGAAGCGGGCTGATGAGGCAGGTCCATGGCGCGCCTCTTCCGGGGACCGGAGAGCGATGTTTCAAAACGATGCAAGGCCCCGGGCATGTCCCGATAGATGACAGAAGACCTGTTCTGGAACGGAACAGCAGGCCCGTGTGGCTGTTTTTATCCATTTGAATTTGTTGAATGAATAACCCACGCGTGTATGGACTGGCATTTGCTGCCATGAGGGGGTTCGGTGCTGGTCACCTTGTGAATTTTGCACCGCAGCATTCCCTCATCGGCCGACCGCGACTGTCGGCGGCCGACACTCGACGGAGGCGTCCCCCACGGGATGCCTCCGTTTTTTCTTCAGCAGGTTCTAAGCCTCAGCCGTCCAGGGCCTTGATCTGTGCCGCGACGTTGTCGTGGGCGCCGGAGCCTATGGGCAACTGGCCGAGCAGGCGCTGCCACTTCTTCCGTGCCTCTTCCGTCCGACCGGCCTCCGCATCGGCACGCCCCATGAACCAGAGCGCGTCCTGGTTGGCGGCATCCATGGACAGGACGGCGCTGTACTGCTCGATTGCCGCGGGCGGCATCGGCCCCGAACCGGACTGCTCCAGGATGGCTTCACCAAGTGCCAGCCGGGCCTGGATGTCCCTCGGGTTCAGCCGCACGACATTGGCGAATGCTTCCGCGGCCTTCGCCTGATCCCCCAGCACCCCGTAGGCGCGGGCGAGCCGGGTCCAGCCGGCCGCGTCGTCGGGGTTTTCCGCCATGCGGTCGGCCAGGCGCTGCACCATGCCGCGGATCATGGCCTGGCGATCCTCGCCGGACATTTCTGCCGCGGCGCGCACGTCCTCCGCGTCCGGTCCCCTGGTTCCGGCGATCGGCCCGACATCGCCCGGGCTGCCCGATTGCGGGGCCGCTGCAACTGGCGGCGCGGCGGGGGCTTCAAGCGGTGGCAGTTCCGGCAGGCCCGGCAGTGCCGGTGCCGACGGCAACGGGTCGGGCAGTTCGACACCCAGGTCCCGCGCGACCTCCTGCAGCCGGGCACGAAGCGCGGGCATCCAGGGGGCATCGGCGGGGCTCTGTGCCGCCAGCGCGAGCCAGCCGTCGTAGGCGCCCTGCAGGTTCCCGGCCTGGCCCATGCCGAGCGCCAGGTAGAACTGGGCACCGGGGTGGGACGGATCGATCTGCAATGCCCGGCGGAAGGCGAGTTGCGCCCGTTCCGTGACGACGCCCTGGCTGGCAAATATGATGGTCTCGCCCAGCTGCATCTGCGCATTCGCGTCGCGCATGCCTTCGGGCAGGGCGGCGGCGCGGGCGTAGGCTTCCACGGCCTGGTCAAAGGCTTCCATGACGCCATAGGATCGACCCAGCAGCATCCAGCCGTCGAAATCGGTCGGGTCTTCCACCAGCCGCGCCGACAGGCTTTCCACCATCTTCTCGATGGATTCGAGGCCCTGCTGCGATGCGGCCGTGGCCTCGCCGCTGCCTGCACGGGCGATCTGTGATCCGGCCGCGGGCGAGATGCCGCGGTCGGCCAGCGGCTGCGCCGGCAGGTTGGGGGCGCCGAGATGCATGTAGATGGCAAGGCCGGCCACCGGCAGGGCAACCGCCACCGCGGCACCGACGACCAGGCGGCTGTTGCCACCGGCCTGAACGGCGGCTTCCTCGTCCTTCGCCGTCTGCAGCATGCGGCGCTGGATTTCCACGCGTGCCGCCTCGGCTTCCTGGCCGGAGATCACGCCACGGTCCTCGTCCGCGTCGAGTTCGCTCAGCTGTCGACGATAGACGGTCAGGTCGAAGTCGCCACGCCGGACGCCCTCGCCGCTGTTGCGAACCAGCGGACGCAGCAAGTAGACGGAAACGGCAAGCGTGATCAGGCCGACGGCAATCCAGAGTTCCATGTCGTGTCAGCCCTGCTCTCGCATCAGTCGTTCCAGGTCATCCTTTTCCGTGGTCGAAAGGCTGAGGTGACCGGCCGTCACCTTCGGTGCCTTGCGCATGCGGAAAAAGATCAGCACAGCCCCGATCAGCAGGATCAGGCCACCGCTGCCCCACAGGATGTAGGTCTTGCTGTTCAGCGGCGGGTCCAGCAAGACCCAGTCGCCGTAGCGGGCAACGAAATACTGGCGGACGGCATCATCATCATCCCCGGCGAGGATCCGCTCCCGCACGATCACGCGCATGTCGCGGGCAAGGTCGGCGTGGCTCTCCGATATCGCCTGGTTCTGGCAGACGAGGCAGCGGAATTCCCGCATCCGGTGCTGCGCGCGGGCTTCCTGCGCCGGGTCGGGCAGCAGCTTTTCCGTGAAGATGGCGAGTGCCGGCAGGCTGAACAGCACCAGCATCAGGGCGATCAGCGGTGTTGCGGTCTTGCGGTTCACTTCTGCATCTCCGCGATCAGGGGCAGCAGTTCCTTCTGCAGGATCGTCGGCGTGATCGGGCCGGTGATCTTGCGGACAATGATGCCGTTGCCGTCGACGATGAAGGTTTCCGGCACGCCGTAGACGCCGAAATCGATGCCGACGCGGCCGTTCAGGTCGGAACCGATGCGGTCGTAGGGATCACCGAAGTTCTGCAACCAGCCGCCGGCGGCGTCAGGCTGATCCTGGTAGTTCAGGCCATAGATCGGCACCGCGCCACTGCGTTTCAGTTCCATCAGCACGGGATGTTCCACCCGGCAGGCAACGCACCAGGATGCAAAGACGTTCACCAGTTGCACCGGCTGGGTCAGGTCGGCGCTGCTGAAGCCGTGTTCCTTTCCAGGCAGGGCCGCGAGGTCGAATGTCGGTGCGGGCTTGTCGATCAGCACCGAATAGATTTCGGACGGATCCAGCGACAATCCCCGGAACAGGAACCAGCCGATGACCACGAAGGCCGCTATGGGCAGCGCCGCGATCAGCAGTCCCGTCCGTGCCTTGCGGGCCACGGGTGCGTTTGCTGCGCCCACGCCTTCCGGTTCGCCCTGGCCGTCGGTCTTGGCAGTATCAGACATTTCCGGTCCTTAACATCAATCGCCTGCGCCGGCGGCGGCAAGGGCCCCGGGATCGCGGTGTGTCCCGCTTTCACCGGCCTGCTTGCGGGCAGGTGCGCCGATACGGTGGCGTCGATCGCTGAGCGAGATCATGCCGCCGATCATCATGGCGAGCGCGCCGAGCCATATCCAGATCACCAGCGGCTTGTAGTAGAGCCGCACGGCATAGCCACCAAGGCCATCACCTTCGCCCACGACGGTATAGAGGTCGCCGGCGAGGGTGGAGCGGATCGCCGCTTCGGTGGTTTCCATCGGCGGATTGCTGAAGATGCGTGACTCCGGCTGCAGGATCGTGACCGGCTGTCCGTTGCGGGTCACGACGAAGGTTCCCGCGGTTGCCGAGTAGTTCGGACCCGGAACCTTCTCCGCGCCGACGAAGGTCAGTTCGAAGTCGCTGACCGTCTGCACGTCACCGGGACGCATGATCACCTGCTTCTCTTCCTGCCAGGTCTCCGATGCGGTGATGCCGAGCACCATCAGGGCAACGCCCATGTGCGCCATCGACATGCCGTAGGATGCACGCGGCAAGCCACGGGCACGCCGCCAGCTCTCCACGATGTCCCAGCGGAACAGCCGCACCCGCTCGGCCCATTCGCGCAGCACGCCAAGGCCGAGCCAGACCACCAGCGCCATGCCGAGAACGGCGAGCGGCATGATGTTCCAGGCGTACCAGGCCATGCCCAGGCCGGTCAGGAACGCGAGCGCGGCAACGAATTTCAGCCGCCCCATGACACCGGCCAGGTCACCGCGTTTCCACGCCAGCATCGGACCGATGGCGAGCGCCGCGATCAGCGGTGCCATCAGCGGCACGAAGACCGAATTGAAGTAGGGCGGGCCAACGGAGACCTTCTCGCTCGCCACCGCGTCGAGGAACAGGGGATAGAGCGTCCCCAGCAGGACCGTGAAGCAGGCGGTGGAAAGCAGCAGGTTGTTCAGCACCAGGGTGCCTTCACGGCTGACGGGCCGGAACAGGCCGCCACCCTTCAGCGAAGGCGCGCGAATGGCATAGAGCGTCAGCGAACCGCCGACGACGAATACCAGGAACGCCAGGATGAAGACGCCGCGTGTCGGGTCGGAGGCGAAGGCATGCACCGAATTGAGCACGCCGGAACGCACGATGAAGGTACCCAGCAGGGACAGGGAGAAGGCCAGGATGGCCAGCAGTACCGTCCAGCTCTTCAAGGCGTCGCGTTTCTCCACCACGATGGATGAATGCAGCAGCGCCGTTGCCGCCAGCCAGGGCATGAAGGATGCGTTCTCGACCGGGTCCCAGAACCACCAGCCACCCCAGCCAAGTTCGTAATAGGCCCAGTAGCTGCCAAGCGCGATGCCCGCTGTCAGGCAGCACCACGCGGCCAGCGTCCAGGGCCTGACCCAGCGCGCCCACGCCGGGTCGACGCGACCTTCGATCAGGGCTGCAACGGCGAACGAGAATGCGACCGACAGGCCGACATAGCCGAGGTAGAGGAATGGCGGATGGAGCGCCAGCGCCGGGTCCTGCAGCAACGGGTTGAGGCCATTGCCCTCGAACGGCGCGGGGTCGAGGCGGGCGAAGGGATTGGACGTGAACAGGATGAAACTGAGGAAACCGACGCCGATCATGGCCTGCACGGACAAGACCCGGGCCTGCAGGGTCGGCGGCAGGTTCTGGCCGAACTGGGCCACCGCCGCGCCGAACAGGGTCAGGATCAGGATCCAGAGCAGCAGGGAGCCCTCGTGATTGCCCCAGACACCGCTGATCTTGTAGATCAGCGGTTTCAGCGAATGGCTGTTCTCGAAGACGTTCACCACCGAGAAGTCGGACGAGATGAAACTCACCATCAGGCAGCCGAAGGCGAACAGCACGAGCAGGAACTGCGCGCGCGCGGCAGCGGGGGCGACCCCCATCCACGCCGCATCGCGGCGATAGGCGCCGACCTGGGGCACGATGGCCTGTACCGCCGCAACGACGAGGGCGAGGACCAGGGCGTATTGGCCGAGTTCGGGGGCCATCAGCTATCACCACCTTCTGGTTTGAAGTGTCCGGACTTCTTCAGGGCATCGGCCACTTCCGGCGGCATGTAGTTCTCGTCATGCTTGGCCAGAACTTCCTGCGCCTCGAAGGTGCCACCGGCATTCAGGGCGCCCAGTGCGATGATGCCCTGACCTTCCCTGAACAGATCCGGAAGGATCTTGTCATAGGTGATGGTGAGGGCATGCGCACCGTCTGTCACCCGGAACGTGGTCACGATTCCTTCACTGCTGACGGAACCGTCTTCCACCAGCCCGCCGACGCGGAACCGCTTGCCTGACGGGAAGCCCTTTTCGGCTATCTCGCTGGGGCTGCGAAACACGTCCAGTTCCTGGTCCAGGGCGAAAAGGGAAAACCCGACTGCCGCGCTGACGAACAGCAGCCCGATGAGGACAATGAACAGTCGCTTGCGCTTGGGTTTCATTCTGCTTCGGCCTTTCTACGGCGGCGGCGAGGACTGAGTAGTTCGGTCGCTTCGGCTTCCTTCGCCGCGGACCGCGCGATGGCAATGCTCTGGATCAGCAGCGCGATCAGCAGCGCGACACCTACCCCCCAGGAGGTCCAGACATACAGGCCATACCCACCCATGGACAGGAATTCACTCATCTCTTGTGGCCCCCATCACTCGGCCGCCTGCATGGCGGCGTGGCGGTCCGCCTGTGCCATCCGCAGCATCCGGGTCCGGCGCTGATGCACCTCGGCCCGCACGCGGAAGATCAGCACGGTCAGGTAATAGGCCCCGAAGCCCACGATCATCAGCAGCAACGGCCACAACAGGGATGAATGAATCTTCGGGCCGTCCATGGTGATCAGGCTGGCAGGCTGATGCAGCGTGTTCCACCACTCGACGGAGAACTTGATGACCGGCAGGTTGATCGCGCCGACCAGGGCCAGGATGGCGGCGGCGCGGGCGGCCTTGGTCTGGTCGTCGAACGCCTGCCAGAGCGCCATGTATCCCAGGTAGATGAACAGCATGATCAGCATCGACGTCAGGCGCGCATCCCAGACCCACCAGGTGCCCCACATGGGCTTGCCCCAGAGCGATCCGGTCAGCAGGCAGATGAAGCAGAAGGTGGCACCGATGGGCGCGCTGGCCTTGGCGATCAGGTCGGCGATGGCGTGCCGCCAGATCAGCGCGATGGCACTTGAAATCGCCATGCCCGCGTAGACACCCATCGCCATCATGGCGGCGGGCACGTGAATGAACATGATGCGAACGGTATCGCCCTGCTGGTAGTCCGGCGGCGCGAAGAACAGGCCCCAGACCAGACCGGCACCCAGGCACAGGGCCGCGACTGCTGCACTGAACGGCAGCACGGCAGCGGCGAGGCGCAGGAAGCGGGTCGGATTGGCAAATCTGTGCATGTCGCTCCTCAAGCTGGGGCGAAAACCGCGAAATCCAAGGTGACGGTCGTCGCAGTGCCCGACAGATTTCTCACAGGAACCTAGTCCAGCGCAAGTTTCAGCGACCACGCTGCGGCGATCGGCGCGATCACGATAGTGCCAGACAGCATTGCCGATAGAAAAAGCACATGGGCGGTGGTCGAAAAGCCCTGCGCTGCCGCCTCCACCGCGCTTACTCCGAAGATCAGCACGGGGATGTAGAGCGGTGTCACGATCAGGGTCAGCAGGACGCCGCCGCGGCGAACCCCGACCGTCAGGGCGGCCCCGATGGCCCCGATCAGGCTGAGCGTCGGCGTGCCGAGCAGCATGCCGATCAGCAATGCGCCGTAGGCATCCGGCGACAACTGCATCAGCAGGCCCAGCAGCGGCGCGGTCAGGGTCAGGGGCAGGCCCGTCGTCAGCCAGTGAGCAATGGCCTTGGCCAGCACGACGAGGGACAGGGGGATGGGCAGCAGCGCCAGTTGATCCAGGCTGCCGTCTTCCAGGTCGGCCTGAAACATCCGGTCCAGCGACAGCAGGACCGACAGCAGGGCGGCAACCCAGATCGTGCCGGCCGCGATACGTTCCAGCATTTCCGGTGCCGGACCGACGCCCAGCGGAAACAGGCTGACCACCAGCACGAAGAAGGCGATGGCCAGCAGGCTGGCGCCGCCCTGGCGATGGGCCAGCAGCAGGTCACGGCGGATGAGCATCAGGAAGGTATGGGTCATGCCCCGGCCTCCAGCCCGTCGGACGCATCCGGTTCATCCTCGAAGGCGTCGTCGTCATCGAAGGGGTCAGGGGGCACGATCTCCAGCACCTTGCCGGGGCGTCCCGGCAGGTCGGCATGGGTGGCGGCGATCACCATGCCGCCGTCTGTCCGATGCGCATCGACAACCGCGCCGAGCTGTTCGATGGCGCCGGTGTCGAGCGCCGTCAGCGGTTCGTCCAGCAGCCACAATCGCGCGGGCGCGACCAGCAGTCGGGCCAGGGAGACGCGGCGACGCTGTCCGGCGGACATGAAGCGCACGGGCAGATCGGAAAGGTCGCCGATGCCGAAGGCGGCCAGGGCGTGATCGGCCGACCGGCTTTCGGCACCGCGCAACCGGCCAAACAGGGCCAGGTTCTCCGCCGCGGTCAGGGCCGTCTTCAAGCCATCCTGGTGCCCGGCATAGATCATCTCGGCGCAGAACCCGTCCCGGTCGTCGCCCACCGGGTTGCCGCGCCAGGTGACCTGGCCCGCGAAGGGGGTCACCAGCCCGGCGATCATCCGCATCAGGGTGGATTTTCCCGCGCCGTTGCGACCGACAAGCTTCAGCAGTTCGCCCGGCGCGAGCGTGACGTCGATCCCGGTGAAGATCAGCCGTTCGCCGCGCAGGGCGGCGAGGGATCGTCCCTCCAGCAAGGGGTCCTCAGCCATGACGAAGGGGTCCCGGCATCAGTCTGCCCGGCGGCGCGTCATCTCGGCACCGACGCTTTCGGTATCGCCGAACACGTCCAGCTTCTCGATGCGCACCGTCGCCTCGATCACCCTCGGGTCCTCGACAACCATCTCCAGCACCGAATCGCCCAGTGTCTCCACCAGGTCGATATGGCCGCGTCCGATGATGTCCTTGATACCGTTGATCAGGTCCTCGTAGGAAACCACCCCGTCGATGCCCGGCATGTCCGGGTCGCGCAGGGTCTCCACGTCGAGATTAAGCCGTACCCGCTGGCTGTGCCCCCGCTCGTGATCATGGATGCCGATCTCCATGGGGAGAACCAGGTCGCGCACGAATATCCTGTAACTGTCCGACACGGCATGTTCCTCGCCACCAGCAATGCGACCGTGAGGTAGCCATCGCACCGCCCCGTGGTCAAGCGGGACTTGCCCGAAGGCCTGTCGGGCAGTACAGGACGGGCATGACTGAAAACACAAGCTGCCGTCTCTATCTGATCACCCCGCCGCATCTGGATCCGGTTGCGTTCAGGGATACCCTTGCCGCCGCGCTGGACGCGGGTGATGTCGCCTGCCTGCAGTTGCGGCTGAAGGACGTGGACGATGACACGATCCGCCGGGCAATCGACGAACTGATGCCCGTTGCCCAGGAACGTGATGTCGCCTTCATCGTCAACGACCGCCCCGATCTGGCTGCCGCCTGTGGCGCCGACGGCGTGCATGTGGGGGGGGAGGATGCCCCCTATGCCACCGCGCGGGCGACGGTCGGCAGCAACGCCATCGTCGGCGTCAGTTGCTACGATTCCCGGCAGATCGCGATGGAGGCAGCGGACGCGGGGGCGGACTACGTCGCCTTCGGCGCCTTCTTCCCCACCACGACGAAGGTGCCGCGGTCACAGGCAACCGTGGAAATGCTGGAAGTCTGGAGTTCGATGACCACGGTACCCTGCGTCGCCATCGGCGGCATCACCGTGGACAATTGCGCACCGCTGGTCACCGCGGGCGCGGATTTCCTGGCCGTGGTCAACGGGGTCTGGAGCCATGACGAAGGACCGGCCGCGGCCGTGGCTGCCTTCAACCGCATCTTCGACGGCGACATCTGAGCTCCCTCGCCACGGCCCGCTGCCGGGTCGGGCCGGTGCAGGGCGGAGGCGCGGTCCTATTCGCGAACCGGTTCCCGCTTAACGGTGCAGCCCCGAAAGCCGATGATCGACGCCCCCAATGCGGGCCTCCGGTCCTGCCCGCACGCGTCGCCGTCCGCG
>CAJYBQ010000001.1 GCA_913064755.1 uncultured Alphaproteobacteria bacterium | reverse complement strand
TTCATGGTGCCCAGCCAATGCCGGTCTGTGATGGCGCTGGGGCGGGGCTCTGGCACTGCGCGGGCCATCGTGGTGGCAGGCGACAAGCTGTTCCCCGAAGAGGCCAAGGCCTTTGAAGACAAGCACGGCACGCTCGTTGCCCCCTACGGGGCCACCGAACTGGGGGCGATCACCGCCAGCAGCCCATCCGACAGGCCAGAGATGCGGCACGGCACCGCCGGGCCCCCCACGCAGGGCCTGACGCCCGGCCCCGAGACGGCAGCAGACGACCCAGGAGCGCACGGGGCGGGGGCGGCCGGGCTGCGGGTGGAGGGTTCGCGCCGGGCGACTCCCTATGACATCAACATGACCAAGTGCATCTATGGCGGATTTTGCCAGGAAGCCTGCCGGGTGGATGCGATGGTCGAAGGTCCGAACTACGAGTTGGCCACCGAGACCCGCGAAGAACTGTTCTATGACAAGGACAAGCTGCTCGCCAATGGTGACCGGTGGGAACGCGAGATTG
This sequence comes from uncultured Alphaproteobacteria bacterium, assembly GCA_913064755.1. Classification (GTDB taxonomy): domain Bacteria; phylum Pseudomonadota; class Alphaproteobacteria; order Minwuiales; family Minwuiaceae; genus Minwuia. Next base: position 31,811 of record CAJYBQ010000001.1, on the reverse strand, counting down.
CGGCCAACCTGGCCGCGGATGCCCCCTATCGCTGATACGGGTAGGGCTGGCTGACCGATACGCGTCGATACGGTTGAGGGACTGTATCGACCACCGGGCGGGGAAGCCCGGGGGAGAACGACAACGGGCCGGTGAGGCCCAGTAGGGGCGACAGGAATGAAGGGAATGGACACGTGATCCTGCCAGCGTTGGCATTCTATCTGTTCGCAACGATCACCGTTGCCTGCGGCGTGCTGGTCATTGCGTCGCGCAACCCGGTGCATTCCGTGCTGTTCCTGATCCTTGCCTTCTTCAATTCGGCGGGATTGTTCGTGCTGCTGGGGGCGGAGTTCCTGGCGATGATCCTGGTCATTGTCTACGTCGGCGCGGTCGCGGTGCTGTTCATGTTCGTCGTGATGATGCTGGACATCAATTTCGTCGAACTGCGTCAGGGCTTCCTGCAGTACCTGCCGATCGGTCTGCTGGTGTCGTTCATCCTGCTCGTCGAGATCCTGATGGTCGTCGGCGCCTGGGTGATCTCGCCCGAAGCGGCATCGGTCGCGGCGGCACCGACACCGGATCCCGCGTTGCGGAGCAATGTCGCCGCGCTGGGGGACCTGGTCTATACCCGCTACGTCTACCTGTTCCAGGCGGCGGGCATGATCCTGCTGGTCGCCATGATCGGGGCCATTGTCCTGACCTTGCGGTCGCGCCCCGGCGTCAAGCGGCAGAAGATTTCAGACCAGGTCAGCCGGACACGCGAGAGTTCGGTTGAGATCAAGAAGGTCCAGCCGGGCCAGGGCGTCTAGGGGGGCCGAGGGAAAACAACATGGAAATCGGTCTCGGACATTATCTGACCGTCGCAGCGATCCTGTTCACACTCGGGATCTTCGGCATCTTCATGACCCGCAAGACCGTCATCATCATCCTGATGTCGATCGAGCTGATGCTGCTTGCGGTGAATATCAATCTGGTCGCGTTCTCGACGCATCTGAACGTTCTGGTCGGCCAGGTCTTCGCGATGTTCGTGCTGACCGTAGCGGCGGGGGAGGCGGCCATCGGGCTGGCCATCCTGGTCGTGTACTTCCGCAATCGCGGCTCCATCGCCGTTGAAGACATCAACATGATGAAAGGCTGATCGAGACCGCCATGATGTATGTCCTGATCACCTTCGCGCCGCTGCTCGGCGCAGTGCTGGCCGGTTTCTTCGGGCGTTCGCTCGGCGACCGTGCCGCCATGCTGATCACCAGCCTGCTGATGACCGCCGCGGCGATCATGTCCTGGGCCGCGCTCTACACGGTTGGCTTCGGCCACAACCCGGCGCACGTGAACCTGTTGAGCTGGATCCATTCCGGCGATTTCCAGGTCAACTGGGCGCTGCAGATCGATACGCTGACCGCCGTCATGCTGGTCGTGGTCAATACCGTGTCCTGCCTGGTTCACTGGTATTCCATCGGCTACATGAGCCATGACGAGGCCAAGGCAAGGTTCTTCGCCTATCTGTCGCTGTTCACCTTCGCGATGCTGATGCTGGTCACCAGCGACAACTTCGTGCAGCTGTATTTCGGCTGGGAAGGTGTTGGCCTGGCGTCCTACCTGCTGATCGGGTTCTGGTACCACAAGCCATCCGCCAACGCCGCGGCGATGAAGGCATTCATCGTCAACCGCGTCGGTGACTTCGGCTTCGCGCTGGGCATCGCGGGCATCTTCCTGGTCTATGACAGCGTGACGTTCGAAGCGGTGTTCTCGCAGACGCCGGACATGGTCGAGCACACGTTCAACTTCCTCGGCTACGAGGTCCATACGCTGACCACGCTCTGCCTGTTGCTGTTCCTCGGCGCCATGGGCAAGTCGGCGCAGTTGCCGCTGCATACCTGGCTGCCGGACGCGATGGAGGGACCGACGCCGGTCTCCGCGCTGATCCACGCGGCAACGATGGTGACGGCAGGTGTCTTCCTGGTCGCACGCTGTTCGCCGATGTTCGAATACGCACCGGACGCGCTGGCCGTTGTCGTCGTCATCGGCGCAAGCACCGCGTTCTTCGCGGCGACGGTCGGTCTGGTGCAGACCGACATCAAGCGGGTGATCGCCTATTCGACCTGTTCGCAGCTTGGCTACATGTTCTTTGCCGCGGGTCTTTCGGCCTACCCGGTCGCGATCTTCCACCTGTTCACGCATGCCTTCTTCAAGGCGCTGCTGTTCCTGGGTGCCGGTTCGGTGATCCATGCCGTCGCGGACGAACAGGACATGCGGAAGATGGGTGGACTGGCGCCGCATATCCGCAAGACCTTCTTCATGATGTGGATCGGGTCGCTGGCGCTTGCGGGTATCGGCATTCCCGGTGTCGTCGGCTTTGCCGGTTTCTATTCCAAGGACCTGATCCTCGAAAGTTCCTTCGCGGCCAGTACCGGTCTCGGCGAGTATGCCTTCTTCATGGGCATCAGTGCCGCCTTCATGACCGCGTTCTATTCCTGGCGCCTGCTGTTCCTGACATTCAACGGCAAGCCGCGGGCACCGCGGGAGACCATGGCGCACATCCACGATTCGCCGCCCGTCATGATGATCCCGCTCTACATACTGGCGGTTGGCGCGGTCTTCGCCGGTATCGCCTTCTACGGTCCGATGACCGGGCACCACTGGCAGGAATTCTGGGGTGACGCGATCCTGATCCTGGATACCAACCGGGCCATGGAACTGGCGCATGACGTGCCGACCTGGGTGAAGTGGCTGCCGCTTGTCGTCTCCGTCGCCGGTATCGGTCTGGCCTGGCTGATGTACATCAAGAACACGGACCTCGGCCCGTCGTTCGCACGCACGCACCAGGCGATCTACCAGTTCCTGCTGAACAAGTGGTACTTCGACGAACTGTACGACTGGATCTTCATCCGTCCTGCCAAGGCACTGGGCCGCATCTTCTGGCGGATCGGCGATGGCAAGCTGATCGATGGCCTGGGTCCGGACGGTATCTCCAGCACGGTGCTGAAGGCCGCACGGCGCGCATCACTGCTGCAGAGCGGCTATCTCTACCATTACGCCTTCGCCATGCTGATTGGTGTTGCCGTGCTGGTCACCTTCTACTTCTACGCGATCGGGGTCTGAGGATAAGATGTTTGCTTTCCCGCTGCTGAGCATCGTTACCTTCGCGCCCCTGGTCGGGGCGCTCATCATCCTGCTGTTCGTGCGGGGGGATGATGCGGATGCGCAGAAGAACGTCCGTTGGGGCGCATTGTTTGCAACCGTCGGCACGTTCCTGCTGTCGCTGGTGGTATGGGCGCGTTTCGAATACGGCACCCACGACCTCCAGATGGTGGAGAATGTCGAATGGATCGGCGCCGGCATCAATTACAGCATGGCCGTTGACGGCATTTCGCTGCCGCTGGTGCTGCTGACCACCTTCCTGATGCCCCTGTGCATCCTGGCCAGCTGGGAATCGATCAAGACCCGGGTGAAGGAATACATGATCGCGTTCCTGTTGATGGAAACGCTGATGATCGGCGTGTTCTGTGCCCAGGACCTGCTGCTGTTCTACCTGTTCTTCGAGGCCGGCCTGATCCCGATGTTCCTGATCATCGGCATCTGGGGTGGTGGCCGCCGCGTCTACGCGTCGTTCAAGTTCTTCCTCTACACGCTGCTCGGCTCCGTGCTGATGCTGCTGGCGATCCTGTGGATCTACTTCGATGCCGGCACCACCAGCATTCCGGTGCTGACCGCGAACGCGGTCGATCCGGACAAGGCGATCCCGGCCGGCATCCAGACCTGGCTGTGGCTGGCATTCTTCGCGTCCTTCGCGGTGAAGATGCCGATGTGGCCGGTCCATACCTGGTTGCCGGACGCGCATGTGGAGGCACCGACGGCGGGTTCGGTGATCCTGGCCGGCGTGCTGCTGAAGATGGGTGGCTACGGCTTCATCCGGTTCAGCCTGCCGATGTTCCCGATCGCGTCCGCCGACTTCGCGCCGCTGATCTTCGGCATGTCGGTGATCGCGATCATCTACACCTCCCTCGTCGCCCTGGTGCAGGAGGACATGAAGAAGCTGATCGCCTATTCGTCCGTCGCCCACATGGGCTTCGTGACCATCGGCCTGTTCACGTTCAACGTGCAGGGGCTGGAAGGCGCCATGTTCGTCATGCTGGCGCATGGCCTGATCGCGGGCGCGCTGTTCCTCTGCGTCGGCGTGGTCTACGACCGGCTGCATACGCGTGAGATCGCGCGCTACGGCGGGCTGGCGAAGAACATGCCGCGGTTCGCCTTCATCTTCATGCTGATGACCATGGCCTCCGTCGGACTGCCCGGTACCGGCGGATTCGTGGGCGAGTTCCTGGTCATCGTCGGCGCCTTTGCGGCGAATACCTGGGTGGCCCTGCTGATGACCACCGGTGTCATCCTTGGCGCGGCCTATGCGCTCTGGCTGTACCGCCGGGTCGTCTTCGGCAAGCTGGAGAAGGATGATCTGAAGGCCCTGACCGACCTGACCCCGCGCGAGATCATGATCTTCGCCCCGATCGCGGTGGCGGTCATCTGGCTGGGTGTCTATCCGTCGTCGTTCCTCGACATCATGGAACCGTCGATCGTCTATCTGGTCGATCATCACAACGCGGCGCTTGCCCTGGATCCTGCGGCCCTGCCGTCGGCTGCGGGCACCGTCGACGCGGCGAAGCATTGAGGCACGATCACCATGCATGATTTCGCCATAGCATTTCCCGAGATCTTCCTGGCCGTCGCCTCCATGGCGCTGCTGATGGTCGGCGTGTTCCAGAAGCCCGGTTCCAGTTCCGGTCTCGTGTCCTGGCTCGGCGTGTTCGCGCTGGGCATCACGTTGATCCTGGTCCTGAGCGATGAAGGGCGGTCGGTCAGCTTCGCAGGCCTTTTCGTGGTCGATTCCTTCGCGCGCTTTGCCAAGGTGCTCATCCTGATCGGATCCGCCGCGGCTCTTGTGATGTCGCAGGGTTTCATCAAGCGGGAGGGGATGGACCGGTTCGAATACCCGGTGCTGATCCTGATCGCGACCCTCGGCATGCTGATGATGGTGTCGGCGAACGACCTGATCTCGCTCTACATGGGTATCGAACTGCAGAGCTTGCCACTCTACGTGCTGGCCGCGTTCAAGCGTGACTCCACCCGCACGACCGAGGCCGGTCTGAAGTATTTCGTCCTGGGCGCGCTGTCGTCGGGCATGCTGCTCTACGGCTGTTCCATGATCTACGGCTTCACCGGCGCGACCACCTTCGGTGACATCGCCAACACGCTGCAGGGGCAGGAGAAGGCCAGCATCGGCCTGATCATCGGCATCGTCTTCCTGTCCGCCGGCCTGGCGTTCAAGGTTTCCGCCGTGCCGTTCCACATGTGGACGCCGGACGTCTACGAAGGCGCACCGTCTCCGGTGACGGCGTTCTTCGCCACCGCACCGAAGGTTGCCGCCATCGCCCTGTTCCTGCGCGCGATGCTGGAACCGTTCGGCGGCATGGAGGCCGACTGGCGCCAGATCATCTGGCTGATTTCCGTCCTGTCGATGTTGCTGGGGGCATTCGCGGCGATCGGACAGCGCAACATCAAGCGCCTGATGGCCTATTCCTCCATCGGCCACGTCGGATACGCGCTTGTCGGCCTGGCCGCGGCGAATGCCGAGGGCGTGCGCGGTGTCCTGGTCTATCTGACCATCTACCTGGTGATGAACATCGGCACCTTCGCCTGCATCCTGGCGATGCGGCGCCGGGACCGGATGGTGGAGAGCATCGACGACCTGCGCGGGCTGGCCAAGACCCACAAGGGGATGGCACTGGCACTGACGATCTTCATGTTCTCGCTGGCGGGTGTTCCGCCCCTGGCCGGGTTCTTCGGCAAGCTCTACGTCTTCATGGCGGCGATCAATGCCGGGCTCTACTACCTTGCCATCATCGGTGTGCTGGCCAGCGTGGTGGGGGCGTTCTATTACATCCGCATCATCAAGATCATGTACTTCGATGAACCGTCGGAGCCGCTGTCGCTGCCGATCGGCAAGGAACTCGGTTTCCTGATGACCGTTTCGGCCTTGCTGGTCGCCCTGTTCTTCATCATACCCGGTGAACTGGTGAATGTTGCCGCCGGGGCCGCAGACAGCCTGTTTCCCTGAGTACCGGGCCGGACGCGATGCAGGTATCGATACGGACGGACGATCCCACGCGTCCTGAGTGTCTGGCATTGCTGCAGGCGCATCACGCCCACATGCTGGCGCACACCGATCCCGACAAGATCTACGCGCTGGATGCCGGGGGGCTTGCCGCGCCCGGCATGACGTTCTGGACCATGTGGAACGGGGCGGAGCTGATCGGTTTCGGCGCCCTGAAGATGCTGGATGCCGAACATGGCGAGATCAAGTCGATGCACACCGTGGCCGCCCTGCGTGGCCAGGGCCTGGCCGGAAAGATGCTTGACCACATCATCGGCGTTGCCCGGTCGCGCGGGTATCGGCGGGTCAGCCTGGAAACCGGGTCGGCGGACGGGTTCGGGGCTGCGCGCGCGCTGTATGCGCGGCACGGCTTTGCCGTCTGCGGACCGTTTGCCGACTATCCCGACGATCCGGAAAGTGCCTTCATGACGCTGTCGCTCGATTGATGGGCACGGGTCGTTTTCGTCACGTCGCCCTGGGCGACGTGGGTTCCACCAATGACGAGGTGCGGCACCGGCTGGACCTGCTGGATGCCGGTCCGCTGGTGATTACCGCCGAACGCCAGGTGAAGGGACGTGGCCGACGTGGTCGCGAATGGGTTAGCCCGGCAGGCAATCTCTATGCATCCTTTGCCTATTGTCCGAACGTGCCCTTGATGCGGTTCGCCGAACTTTCTTTCGTTGTCGCCGTCGCGGTGGCGGAGATGGCGGAGGCCCTGGCCGGGGAACATGCCAGCATTCGCTGCAAGTGGCCCAATGATGTCCTGGCGGACGGTGCGAAGCTTTCCGGCATCCTGCTCGAAACCGCGCGATCAACGGCCGGGCGCGACGCCGTGATCATGGGGATCGGCATCAACGTGGCATCGGCCCCGACCGATACGCCCTACGGTGCGGTGGCCCTGGGCCAGTTGGACCCGGCAATCACCGTGGAACGGGTCCTTGCCATGCTCAGCATGCGCTTGACGGCCTGGACGGAAACATGGGAGACGCAGGGCTTCGCGCACGTCCGCAGTGCCTGGCTGGCCGTCGCCGATGGCCTGGGCAAGCCGGTCGTCGCCCGCCTGGCAGATGGCGAACTGCATGGTCGGTTCGACGGGCTGGACGTGGATGGTGCGCTGCTGTTGCGACAGGGTGATGACACGATCAGGCGGGTCACGGCGGGCGATGTCTTTCGCCCGACGCACCGCCAGGACTGATTGAGGAGCAAGCGAATGCTGTTGGCGATTGATGCGGGCAACACCAACACGACCTTCGCGGTTTTCGATGGCAACGATATCGTGGGCGAATGGCGCACCAGCACCAATTCAGCCCGCACGGCGGATGAATACGGCGTCTGGCTCGGGTCGTTGATGGGGCTGGCAGAGGTCGATGTCAAACTGATCGACAGCGCCATCATCGCCACCGTTGTGCCGCAGGCACTGTTCAACCTGCGCACGCTCTGCCGTCGCTACTACCGCTGCGAACCGCTGGTCATCGGCGATCCGGACGTGGATGTCGGCATCCGTATCCTGATCGAGAAATCGCGCGAAGTGGGCGCGGACCGCATCGTCAACGCCGTCGGCGCGAAAATGAAGTACGGTGGCCCCGCGATCATCGTCGATTTCGGTACCGCGACGACCTTCGACATCATCGACGGTGATGGCAATTACCAGGGCGGTGTCATTGCCCCCGGAATCAACCTGAGTCTCGAGGCATTGCACATGGCGGCGGCGAAACTGCCGCGCATTGCCGTGGAGCGACCGGAGCGGGTGATCGGCAACGATACGCAGTCCGCGATGCTTTCGGGGGTCTACTGGGGCTACGTTGGCCTGATCGAAGGGCTGATCAGTCGCATCCGCGAAGAGTACGGAGCGCGTATACAGGTCATCGCCACGGGTGGGCTTGCCCCGATGTTTGCCGATGGTACGGATGTGATTGAAGAGATCGACCGTGATCTCACCATGCACGGATTGCTGGAGATCAGCCGCCGTAACCCGAGGACATTGCAGTGAGCAAGGCGAAAACGGCCAGGAAGAACGGTCCCGGGCAGGACAAGTCCAAGGGCGAGAAGAGCCACGGCGCCAGGGGCAACCGCGCCCATCCCCATCGTGACGGCCTGATCATGGTGCCATTGGGGGGCTGTGGCGAGATCGGCATGAACCTCACCATGTATGGTGCGCAAGGCAAGTGGCTGATGGTCGATTGCGGCATGACCTTCGCCGACGAGAATCTTCCCGGTGTCGATATCGTCGTGCCGGACCCGACCTTCGCGGAAGCCGAGGCCGAGGATATCCTCGGGCTGGTCATCACCCATGGTCACGAGGACCACCTGGGCGCTGTGCATCACCTGTGGCGGCGTTTTCGCTGCCCGGTATATGCAACACCCTTCGCGGCCGAACTGCTGATGGGCAAGTTCAAGGAAGCCGGGATCGAGGATGATGTCGACCTGCGCATCGTCACGGGTGAGGATCCGCTGGAACTCGGTCCGTTCCGCGTCACCATGATCGGGCTGACCCATTCGACGCTGGAGATGATGGCGCTGGCCATCGAGACCCCGCACGGGACCCTGCTGCACACCGGCGACTGGAAGTTCGACGCCACGCCGATGCTCGGCCCGGCCTCCGACGAGGCGGCGCTGCGCGCCTGGGCCGACAAGGGCATCAGGGCGCTGGTCTGCGATTCAACGAATGTCTTCAGCCCCGGCGTGTCCGGTTCGGAAGGCGATGTCCGGGCCGAACTGACGGAAGTCGTGAAGGCGCGGAAGGGCGGGCGGGTGATCATCACCACCTTCGCGTCCAACGTGGCGCGGCTGGAGAGCGCGGCACATGCGGCGCGGGAATCCGGGCGGCATTTCGCGCTTGTCGGGCGGTCGCTCTGGAAGTTCTACGAGGCGGCGCGCAAGGTCGGTTACCTGGCCAATATCGAGGAGCCGCTGAACGACAAGGAAGCGGCGGCCATGCCGCGCGACAAGGTGCTGCTGCTGTGCACGGGTTGCCAGGGCGAGTCACGCGGTGCCATGGCCCGCATCGCCAACGACGACCATCCGCAGATCAACCTGACCAAGGGCGACGTGGTGATCTTCTCGTCGAAGATCATCCCGGGCAACGACCGCACCCTTTACCAGTTGCACAACCAGCTTGCCCTGAACCAGATCGAGGTGGTGACGGAGAAGGACCGGGGCGTGCATGTTTCCGGCCATCCCAGCCGGGACGAACTGCGCCGCATGTATGACATCGTGAAGCCGGAAATGGTGATCCCCGTGCACGGGGAAGCCCGGCACCTGATCGAGCAGGCGCGGTTCTCCGTCAAGGAATGCGGTGTGCCGGAGGCGCACCTGGTCCTGAACGGCGACATGCTGCAACTCGGCCCGGGGACACCGAAGAAGGTGGGCGAGGTGCCGGTCGGACGGCTGGCCGTCGATGCGTCCGGCCTGGTGCTGACCGCCGCGTCCATGCTGCAGGACCGCCGGCGGCTGAGCAACAACGGTGCGGCAATGATCGTGCTGGTCGTCGACGAGGACAGCGAACTGATCGAAGATCCGCGCATCAGCCTGATCGGCATTGCCGAAGGCAAGGAGCACGGTGACCTGATCGCGGATGCGGAACGCGCGATCGAGAGGGAACTGGGCAAGATCAACGGGCGTCGCCCGGCAGATGACGACGCCATAGCACAGGCCGCAGTGCGTGCATTGCGGAAGGTCATTCGGCAAGCCAATGGTCGGCGGCCGATAACAGAGTGCGAGGTCGTGCGCCTGGAAGTGGGCGAGCGGGTCGCAGCAGACAAGTGGAAGGAGGCCGTCTGATGATCGGACGTCTGAATCATGTAGCCATCGCCGTGCCTGATCTGGAAGCGGCAACCGCAACCTATCGCGATACCCTGGGGGCGAAGGTTTCCGAACAGCAGCCGGAGCCGGATCACGGCGTGACCGTGGTGTTCGTGGAACTGGGCAATACCAAGATCGAACTGCTGCATCCGCTGGGGGAAGGCTCCCCCATCGCGAACTTCCTGAAGTCGAATCCGGCCGGTGGCATGCACCATGTCTGCTATGATGTCGATGACATCATCGCGGCGCGTGACAAGCTGAAGGCCGCGGGTGCGCGGGTGTTAGGCGATGGGGAGCCGAAGATCGGCGCCCATGGCAACCCGGTGCTGTTCCTGCATCCGAAGGACTTCTGCGGTACGCTGGTGGAGCTTGAACAGCCCGCTTGAGCGGTGCATCGGGCAACGAATGATCCCTGCTGATCACGTGTTACCGGCAGGGATCGGCAACAGTCGGGGAACAGGCCATGTCCATTGCGGGCGGTATCGTCATCTACGTCATCGTTTGGTGGGTCGTTCTGTTCACCGTATTGCCCATCGGCGTCCGCATCCCACCTGAAACGGGCGAGGAAATGGTGCCGGGGCAGGCGGACGGCGCGCCGTCGCGCCCACGGCTGCTGTTCAAGTTCCTGCTGACCACGGCGATCACCACGACCCTGTTCCTGGCGCTCTGGGCCAGTGATCACTTTGCCATCATCAACTGGCGTGAACTGTTCGACCCGAAATCCTGACAGGAAACGGGCACACGCGTTCGCGCGCGGCTGTCCAGCCTATCCGGGCAGGGGAACAGGTTGCTTGAACTGCATCCTGCTGATCAGCCGCAGGACGGTCACGGCGGTCTTCGGCTGATCCATCTCCAGGTGCAGCGCGGCGATGGCGAGCAGGTTTCCCGCCGGGTCGCCCTTTGCCGCATGTGCCAGCATCTGGTCCAGCTTCGACAGTCCGTCGTCGGTCAGACCCGCCACCTTCTCCGGGAACCGCTGCCGCAGATGCGGAACCAGGCGTTCCGCGCCCAGCTGCACCAGGTCGGGCTCCGCTCGCAGGGCAACCCGGGCATAGACCGTCGCGGCCCGCTTCAGGTCGCCCGACACAAGCCGGTGCAGGGCAAAGATCAGCATTTCCGCGTGCAGGCGCCGCATGTTGCCCTGGCGGACTTCCACGTTCGGGGTCTCGCCGGTCTTCGTGACTGCCACCGGCTGCCAGGCATCTCGCAATGCGACGACCCTGTAGCGGTCGGACCCCTCTGCCAGGTGCGGCAGACCATTGCCTTCCCCCAGGCGGGCCGACCAGTGATCGAGGAACGCGAGACCGCCGGGTGAATTCCTGAGGCCGACGACCCCATCCGGAATCGTCCCGCCTTCGGGCAGCAACCCGACGTCGGCATCGGATTCGATCATCGGCTTCATCAGGGAGCCGACGGCATCCGATCTCAGGCGGCAGTGCGAATCCATGTAGAACGCCCGGTCCGCGATGCCCCGTTCCATCGCCCGGCGACAACAGGCAGCCACATTGGCGTCATCATCATCGGCGACGGAGAGCACGATATTGAACACGGATGTGCGCCACAGGCGATGGGTCGGTCGGCTGGTCACGACGGCTATCGGCAGATCGCGGAAATGCTGGCGGACAGACCATGCGGCCATCAGTGTCCGGTCGATCTGGGCCTCGTCACTGTTCGCGACGAACAGGACCACCCAGTCGTTCTGACGCTTGGTTGCCGGTCCCTGCATGCTCACCGTCCTGAAACCTCTGCCACCATCGGTCACGGGTGGCGAACAATGCACCAACCTATCACCAACCGGCAGCCATGGGCCAGATGCAGCGACGCATCGTTCGGGGTCAGCTGCGGAACAGTTCCGTTCGTGTCGCGGGGAACACGTAACCGGGCAGGATGGTCTCGCTGATCTCCGCCCGGCTGTAGCCCAGGTGATTGCCCAGAATGTCGGCAAACACGTGACGCAGGTCCTGTGTCGGGCGCAGGTCGCGATTGTCGATGCGATCGGCGGCGCGCAGACCCGGCCAGTCGGCGAACACACGGCCCCCCCGTACTGCCCCGCCCAGCACCATTGCGGCACCACCGATGCCATGGTCGGCACCGCCGGTCCCGTTGGGATCCACGGTCCGACCGAACTCGCTGACGATCAGGACGACGGTATCGGACCACACGCTGCCCAACTGGCTACGCAGGTTGGCGATGCCCTGATCGAGATCGCCCGTCAGCAGGTTCATGTAGAACCGCAGGTTGGCGTGCATGTCCCAGCCGCCGCTGTCCATGGCGACAATGCGTGGCCCCCCTGGCCGCGCCATCAGCTGCCCGACATTGTCCATCAGCCCGGCCATGACCGCCGCGATTCCGCCCCGCTTGCCGGTCATGCCACCGGTCATCGCCTGCAGATCGCGACCTTGCGCCAGCATGGTGGCGAGCAGCGGATCGCTCCCCCAGAGCGGCATCAGGCGATCCACCAGTGTCGGGTCGGCGACCGGCAGCTGCGACGGTGCCCAGGAACCGACGGCGGCAGGGCCGCGCATCACCAGTGGCGTCCCGGTACCCACCGAAAGACCGCGTGACGCGCTGTCGGGGCGCAGTGCCAATGCGCGGTTCAGCCAGCCGTTCGCTGCCCCTTCCGGGCGGGACAGGCCGCTTTCCAGCACGTTCTGCGCATCGAAGTGGCTGCGGTCCCTGTAGGGTGTGGAGATCGCGTGAAACCCGGCCAGTTCCCCCCGTTGCCAGAGCTCGGCGGCGGTCGGCATCGTCGATGGCAGGGCAAAGAAACCGTCCAGCGGCAGGGTTCCCGCGCTTTCCAGGTCCGGGCGCACCGATACCAGGTCGGGGTCGCCCACCGGGGGCAGGAAGGTCAGGCCGTCGGTTCCGCCGCGCTGGATGATCAGCAGCAGACGTGGATCGGCCCGGCCCATGGCCTGCGCGGTACCGGAGGCCGCCACCATGGCGCCGGCTCCGCTGACCTGCAGCAGGCGACGACGGGAAATGCCGGGATTTCTGCTTGTCATGACATCACCTGCGCTGAAATTCGGGGGCGGCGAGGGCCAGTGAGATCGCCTGTGTCGGGCTTTCCGCGCGGGAGATCGCGGTCAGGGTCTCCGCGCGGTAGAGGTCGCCCATCGTGCTGACCGCCCACAGGGATGGATCGGCAATCGTCGGCGCTGCCCTTGCGGCCACGGCAGCGGCGAAATCGACCCGCCGCATGGCCCTGTCAGGCGTGATCCATGCGCTGGCGGTATCCGGCCAGCCCTTCGGTGACGGGGCCATCCACGGCGGCTGACCCAGCTCGTTGATGGCGGTGAGAACGCCGCCGTCGGCACCGTTCGTGCCGACTGCCCGCAGGCACGACACCACCAGGTCGTCCGGGGTCTTGAGCTTGGTCAGCGGCTGCCACGCCGCATCCATGTCCAGCAGGGCCAGCGCCAGCTGTTTCAGATCGCCATCGGTTTCCAGGAAGACCCGCGCCAGCCTGCCTGTCGCTGCCTCGTCGGGGGTGTCCGAGACGAAGTGACGGGCCAGTTCCCGGGCCACGTTCCGTGCCGTCGCCGGATGCCGCGCCAGGTCACGCAGCGCGTCTTCGGCCTGTTCGACGCCGCCTTCCGGATAGGTCTTGCCGAGCAGCGTGTGCGCACCGCCTTCATGTGCAGACTGATGGAATTTGAACTCGCCACCGACCGGGTCGCGCCCCTTGCGGCCGAGGCTCCACCCCGTCAGCATCAGCGCGAGGGAACGGACGTCGTTCTGATCGTAGCCCCCATCGACGCCCAGCGTGTGGAGTTCCAGAACCTCCCGCCCCAGGTTCTCGTTCAGGCCGCCATCGCTCAGGCGGGCGGCGGGGCTGTTCGGTCCGAACGAACGTGCGTTGTCCAGGTACAGCAGCATGACCGGGTGCCGGACAACGGCGTGCAGCAGGTCGACGAAGCGGCCGGTGACATGCGGGCGAATGGCTTCCCGTTCGAAGCTGCCGGCCAGGCCGCCGATGACCGGTTTCTTGCCGGTGACGGTGAAATGATCGGACCAGAACCTGACCCAGCGTTCGTGAAAGCTGGTCGGTGACGTGATGGCGATGCCTGTCCGGGCGATGGCCTCGCGCAGGTATTGTTCTCGGTAGGGACCGCGGATCAGCTCGATGATCTTCGGAATGCTGTAGGGGCGCAGGACGTCGAGCAACTGCTGCACCAGGACATGGGACGGGCCCAGGTTGTCCTGGTTGTCGCCCGGTGGTGCAGGGTCTTCCAGGTGCGAGGCAAGCCAGCCGCGCGGGTCCGACCTTGCCGCATCGACCTCCCCGGGTCGTGCGCCCATTCCGAACCGGACCGTTGCAATGGTTGCCTTGCTGCTTCTCACCCCGGCCTCCCAGCCCAAGGTCGCTTTCCCGAATACCTGATGCTGGCGATCCTGAACCGTTTCGAACGCTTTGCAACGGAACAGGTGTTACCGATTGCAACGCAAGGGTTCTGTGGTTGGAATGGCGCATGACCTTCACGACCCGCTTTGCCCCCAGCCCGACCGGATACCTGCACCTGGGCCATGCCTTTTCCGCAGTCCTGGCGCATGACCATGCGCGTGCGGCCGGCGGGCGGTTCCTGCTGCGGATCGAGGATATCGACCATACCCGTTGCCGGCCCGAGTACGTGGCGGCGATCCCGGAAGACCTGGCGGCGCTGGGGCTGGACTGGGATGGCGGGATCTGGCGGCAATCGCAACGTCGACCGGTCTACCAGGCGGTTCTGGATGAATTGCGTGACCGGCAACTGGTCTACCCCTGTTTCTGCACCCGGCGACAGGTTGCCGCGCATTCGCCGGGGCAGGGGGTGGACGGGCTGATCTATGGCGGGACCTGTCGTCGCCTCGATGATGCTGCCGTGGCGACCCGGCTCGCGACGGGACAGCAACCGGCCTGGCGGCTGCGGCTCGACAAGGCACTGGACCTTGCCGGTCCGATTACCTGGCATGATGGTCGTGCAGGACGCCAGGTCTGGTCCGGCGAAGGGCTGGGGGATGTCGTCATCGCGCGTCGTGACATCGGCATCAGCTATCACCTGGCCGTCGTTGTGGACGATGCCGCGCAGGGGGTGACGGATGTCATCCGCGGCATGGATCTTTTCCACCAGACCTCGCTGCACGTGCTGCTGCAACACCTTTTGGACCTGCCAACGCCACACTATCTTCATCATCAGTTGCTAGCTGATGACGAGGGGCGAAAACTGTCGAAGTCGGACGGTGTTCGCAGCCTGCGTGACATATTCGCGGACGGGATCGGCGGGCAGGAAGTTGCCGCACGACTGCGTGAAGTTATAGCGGGTGCAACCTGACTGGATTGTGTCTAGATTTGCGGGCCACTCTCGGCTCCAGGGGAAAGTAGCGGTGCAGGAACCCTTACGCGAACGTCGCGGTTACATACAGAATCTGGGACGCTTGACCCGCATGAAGCTGATCGTGCCGCTGAAGCGCGGCCAGGCACCGGCGGAGCATGTCGCGCGGGGTGTTGCGGTCGGGCTCGCCGTTGCCTTCACGCCGACGGTGGGGGTGCAGTTGATCGCCGTCCTGCTGATCTGGATGCTGGCCAAGGCGGCGGGGCCGCGTTTCAATTTCCACGTCATTTCGGCCTTCGCCTGGGTCTGGGTCACCAACATCTTCACCATCGGCCCGATCTACTACATGTTCCTGCAGACCGGGCAGCTGATGCTCGGACGGTTCGATGAGCTGGGCGGTATCGGGCTGGAACAGTTCACCACCCAGCTGACCTCTGTCGTGACGACGGATTCCGGCATCCTGGAAGCGCTCTGGGTCGGCACGGTGGCGTTGTTCGAGATATGGGGCCTGCCCCTGTTCGTGGGCTCCGTGCCCTGGGCGATCGGCTTTTCCTGGGCCGGGTATTTCTGGTCGAAACGCTTCATCGAACGGTTTCGGAAGCGCCGGGCCTTGCGGCAGCAGAAGGTGCGCGAAAGAAACGGGCGGCGCCTGGGTCCGCAGGCCGGGGGACAGACGGATCAGCCGCGGGCCTGACAGGCAGGGAACCCGGCGGACCTCAATCGGCAGTCAGTATTTCCGGCAGGATGGAGCGCGCGACGGTGCGTGCATCATCGCGGGTGATCCCGGCCCGCATGCGCGGGTGATACAGCATCAGCAGCATGATGCGGTCCAGTTCCGTCAGATGCGCGAACGGGCTGGCGATTGCCAGGGTCGATGGCGTTCCCTGTGGCAGCGCGAACGGCAGCCCGAGAATGCGTGACACCTGTGCGGCAATGCAGGCATGTACCACGGGGGGCATGGGATCGGTGGGAACGAACACGATGGCCTCCGCCATGGCGCTGCCCCGGGCATTGACCTGCCCGGCACATACGGCCCGGGCCGCACGGTATCCGGTCAGCAGTTCGTCGCGTCGGTCGCCGGTCGCCACGAAGCGGTCCAGCAGGTGGTTGTAGCGGCCTTCCAAAACTTCGCCGAAGCTTGGCACGAAGGCGATGATGACATCGGCACCAATGCCGTCCGTCGTCTGGATGTCCAGCCCGGTCAGGTCCGACAGGGCCGCCAGGTGGGCGGTGACCCACTGCCGATAGGATGCCGGCGACGATCCGATCGTGCGTACCGTGATCGCCTTCCCCGCGGGCCAGCGGTAGAGGTGAGGGTCGGTGCGATCTGCCGGGCCAAATGCGGCAATGTCGAAGGCGGTCAGGATTTCCGCATTGGTCAGGACCGCGCCGCTTTCCGACACGTTGGTCGTGGTCTGTGCGGCACCGGGCGCGCTCCACACGACAAGCGCGGCAGCGAGCATCAACCCGGGAAGCACGTTTCTGGCAAGCCTGTCGAACATCTGACCGTCACCCCGTTCCTGACGATTCGAGGTTCATGTTAGCGGCACTGCCGCGGGGCGGACAGGATGAAACATGCCGGAAATTCCGGGGGATGGCTGATAGGGCTTGCACGATCCGATATGGTCCCTATTGTTCGCCGCCGATGAAAGCACCGGGCGAATTCCAAGATATTCCTTTCCCCCACAAGCATCTTTTGGGGATGCAGGACCTTTCCCGTTCCGATATCCAGCGCATCCTCGACCTGTCGGAGGAGTTCATCGAACTCAATCGCCAGGACAAGAAGAAGCTGACGGATCTGCAGGGGCGGACCCAGATCAACCTGTTCTTCGAGAACTCGACGCGGACACGCACCTCGTTCGAGCTGGCGGGCAAGCGGCTCGGCGCGGACACGATCAACATGTCCGTCGAAGCCTCTTCCACCAAGAAGGGCGAGACGCTGATCGACACCGCGATGACGCTGAACGCGATGCATCCCGATGTCCTGGTGGTGCGCCATCCGGATTCGGGTGCCGTGGCACTGCTGTCGCAGAAGGTCGATTGCGCCGTCGTCAACGGGGGCGACGGGCAGCACGAGCACCCGACGCAGGCCTTGCTGGATGCGCTGACCATCGTGCGGCGCCTGAAGCGGCTCGAGGGGCTGACGATCGCCATCGCCGGCGACGTGATGCACAGCCGCGTTGCGCGGTCCAACATCTACCTGCTGAACACCATGGGTGCGCGGGTGCGGGTGATCGCGCCACCGACGCTGCTGCCCAGCGGGATCGAGCGGTTGGGCGTCGAGGCCTTCACCGACATGCGCCAGGGCCTGCGGGATGTCGATGTCGTGATGATGCTGCGTCTGCAGCGGGAGCGGATGCAGGGGTCATTCCTGCCGTCGGTCCGCGAGTACTATCACTTCTACGGCCTGGATCATGAGAAGCTGTCCTATGCCAAGCCGGATGCGCTGATCATGCATCCCGGTCCGATGAACCGTGGTGTCGAGATCGACACGGACGTTGCCGATGACATTCATCGCAGCGTTATCCGGGAACAGGTGGAGATGGGGGTCGCTGTCCGCATGGCGGTCCTTCGCCTGCTGGTTGCCGGACGCAGGAACAGGGTGGTCGGCAATGCCTGATCGACTGCGCTTCGCCTACATGAACGCCCGATTGCTCGACCCGGCCTCCGGGCGCGACGAGATCGGGCACGTGCTGATCGAAGACGGCATGATCGTGGATGTCGGACCGGACATCTTTCCCGATGGCACACCGGGCCACATGGAAGTGATCGATCTGGACGGGCTTTGCCTGGCACCGGGGCTGGTCGACATGCACGCCCGCATCGGGGAGCCGGGTGCGGAGCACAAGGAAAGCTTCGAAAGCGCTGCCGCGGCGGCGCGTGCAGGGGGCATCACGACCCTCTGCACCATGCCCAACACGGACCCGGTGATCGACAACGTGGCGCTGGTGGAATACGTCCACCGCCGCGCCAACGAAGGTTCCGACGTTCATATCCGCCCCTTTGCCGCCGCGACACAGCGGCTGGAAGGGAAGCAGCTGACGGAATTCGGCCTGTTGCAGGCCGCCGGTGCCGTGGCCTTCACCGATGGTGATCGCGCGATCGCGGATGCCACGGTGATGCGCCGGGTACTCAGCTACGCGACCGCTTTCGATGCGCTGATCGTCCAGCATGCGGAGGAGCCTTCGCTGGCCCGCAACGGTGCGATGAACGAAGGGGAGCTGGCCACCCGGCTGGGGATGAAGGGCATTCCGACCGCCGCGGAGACCATCATGGTGGACCGTGACATCCGGCTGGTGGAGATGACCGGTGCACGATACCACGCGGCGCATCTGACCACCGCCAAGGCGCTGGACGCGGTGCGAAGGGCCAAGGCCGACGGTCTGCCCGTCACCTGCGGCACCGCGCCGCTGTATTTCGCGCTGAACGAGAACGAGGTGAACGGCTATCGCACCTTCGCCAAGGTTTCGCCGCCGCTCAGGTCGGAGGATGACCGGCGTGCGGTTGTGGCCGCGATCCGCGACGGCACCATCGACGTGATTTCGTCCGGCCATGCGCCGGAAGATCCGGAAGCCAAGCGTCAGCCCTTCGAGCAGGCCGAGTTCGGCGCGGTGGGCCTGGAGACCATGCTGGCGCTGGGCCTGCAACTGCACATGAGCGAAGACGTGCCCTTGCTGTCGGTACTGGCCTGCATGACCTGCAACCCGGCGCGACTGCTGGGGCTCGATTGCGGCATCCTGGCGGCGGGGCATCCCGCCGACCTGGTGATCTTCGATCCCGGCGCGCCCTGGATTGTCGACAGCAAGAAGTTCCGGTCGAAATCCAAGAATTCTCCGTTTGATGAACGGCCCCTGCAAGGGCACGCTGTCCGGACGGTAGTGGAGGGACGGACGGTCTTTGTCCGTCGGGTGGAACGATGATCAAGCAGGCAGAAGACGCAATGACGGGTGGAGCAGGCACATGTGGCTGAAGATACTCGTGCTGGTCGCGGCCGTGGCCGTCGTTGTCTACGGCTTTCGCGCCCTCAGCGGTGGTCGCCAGACCAAGGTGAAACGTGACGGCGACACCCAGCCCCCGGCAAGGGGGCAGGCGCGCGACGGCGCTGTCGACCTGGTCCAGTGCGACAGTTGCGGTGCCTATACGCCCGACGCGAAGCATTGCACCAGCTGCGGCAACCTGACGAAGAACTGAGGCTGACGCCCCGGCTTCTCAAGGCACCGCCTTACTCGGGCGGCGTGGCGTGCCAGGCGCCGTCCAGCCCCAGGTATTCCGAACCCTCGGCAAGGTAGAAGCTTTCAGCGCCTGCATCGGCAAGCACCTGCAGCATGGCGGGCAGGGGCTTGCCCTCCGCCTGCAGCCGCTCGATCACGCGCCGGGGACCAAGCTGGTCCAGGAATTCGAACGGTCCCTTGCGCCAGGCAAAGCCCCAGCGCATGGCCCGGTCGATATTGACCACGTCGTCGGAGATCTGCGGTACCAGGTCGGCGGCGTAGCTCAGCGTTCCGCCCATCAGGTCCCAGGCAAACCGGCCCTCCACCGAATCCTCGAACATCAGCGTTTCGGCAGCCCGCTGGCTCTCGGTCAGGGTGGCGGGGCTTTCAGCGCGCCAGTTCCCCGTGTCGAGATCGAAGACCTCCTTGCTGCGGTTGCCCTCCGCGTCCTTGATCATGCGGTAGAACCCGCCGCCGGACTTGCGACCGAGTTGCCTGGTGTCGAACATCCGCTGTTCCGCCTCGGGGAAGCTGGTGAAGGCATGCCCCGTGTCGTCGGCTGGCAGGTTCGTCGCCAGGTTCCTGCCGACCAGGTACATCACGTCGAGACCGATGAGGTCGATCAGGCCGTAGAGGCCGGTCGGTGGCAGGCCGACCGGTGCGGAGATCAGCGCGTCGATGGTTTCCTGGCTCAGGCCCTCGGCGCGAGCGGCCTTTGCCTTGTGCAGCCCGGACAGCATCAGGAAGCAGCCGATGCGGTTGCCGATGAAGCCCGGCGTGTCCTTGCAGTCGACCACTTCCTTGCCCAGCTTCACGTCGCCGAACTGCTTCAGCGCCGCGAAGGCATCGTCGCGGGTCTTCGCCCCCTTGACCACTTCCAGCAGCCGCATGTAGCGCGGCGGGTTGAAGAAATGCGTGATGGCGAAATCGCCCGCGAAATCCTCGCCCAGGCCTTCTGTCAGCACGTTCAGCGGAATGGTGGAGGTGTTCGACGTGACGATGGAACCCGGCTTGCGCACCTCGTTCAGGCGCTTGTAGAGATCGCGCTTGATCTGCGGGTTCTCGATGATCGCCTCGCAGATCCAGTCGCAATCGGCCAGCGATCCCAGGTCGTCTTCCAGGTTGCCGGTCTCGATCAGCCTTGCATTGCGCTTGTGCATGAACGGTGCGGGGTTGGTCTTCAGCATCTTAGCGACCGCGCCCCTGGCGATCGTGGAGTGGTCGTTCGCGCCCTGCGGCACGATGTCGAGCAGCACCACCGGCACACCGGCATTGGCGATATGGGCGGCGATACCTGCCCCCATCACGCCGGCGCCGATGACCGCGACTTTCCTGATCTCGGCCATATCAGCAGGCCTCCAGAACCGTGGCGATGCCCTGCCCGCCACCGATGCACTGCGTCGCCAGCGCCAGGCCCTTGCCCTCGCGCTTCAGCAGCGCGGCGGCCTTGCCGGTGATGCGCGCGCCCGTGGCACCCAGCGGATGGCCCAGCGCCAGCGCGCCGCCATCGATATTGGTGTTGTCGAAGGAAATGCCGGTTTCCTTCATCACGGCCAGCGCCTGCGCGGAAAAGGCCTCGTTCAGTTCGATGATGTCCAGGTCGGCCACCGTCAGGCCGGCACGCTGCAGCGCCTTCTCGGTTGCCGGAACCGGGCCGATGCCCATGATCTCGGGGGCGCAGCCGGCCACGGCGACGGAGCGGATGCGGGCCAGCTTTTCCAGCCCGTGCGCATCGGCATATTCCTCGGAGCAGACCAGCACGGCGGAAGCGCCGTCGGTCAGCGGCGAGGAGGTGCCCGCGGTGACGGAACCGTTCTGGTCGAAGGCGGGCTTCAGGCCCGACAGGTCGTCACCGGTGGTGCCGGCACGGATGCAGCCGTCCTGCTCCACGCGGATGTTGCCATCGACAATGGCGACGATCTCGTCGGCCAGCTTGCCTTCGGCCTGCGCCTTGGCGGCACGGGCGTGGCTCTCGACGGCAACCGCTTCCTGCTCGGCGCGGGAGATGTCGTATTTCTTCGCCAGGTTCTCGGCGGTGATGCCCATGGAGACATAGGCTTCCGGATAGCGCTGGTAGAGGCCCGGATGCGGCGCGGGGTTGAACCCGGCCATCGGCACCCGGCTCATGCTCTCGATACCGGCACAGATGAAGGCCTGGCCCGCACCCATGGCGATCGCGCCTGCGGCCATGTGGATGGAGGTCATGGAAGAGCCGCAGAAGCGGTTGACGGTGGTACCGGCAACGGACTGCGGCAGCTCGGCCAGGAAGCTGATCAGGCGGGCGACGTTCAGGCCCTGCTCGCCCTCGGGGAAGGCGCAGCCGACGATCAGGTCTTCCAGGTCGGCGGTATCGACACCGGTCTTCGCCACCAGCGCCTTGACCACCTGTGCGGTGATCTCGTCGGGGCGAACCTTCGCCAGGGCGCCCTTGTGGGCAAAGGTGAAGGGTGAGCGCTGGTAGCCAGCGATAACCACGTTGGTCATATCGGGTGAACTCCCTCGGTTGGATAGCTTGTTTCCAGGCCGCTGTGCCCCCTCGCCCCCGTCTCGCGGTTCCTGCTTCGGGAACCGGATCGGGAAGAGGCGGCGCGACCGATCAATGCGTCAGCCCTGGTTCCGTCGGCCTCAGTCCGCGGCCTCGGCGGCAAGGCCCTGCTCGTCCAGCCAGCCTTCGACCTGCTGCATCTGGGCCTTCAGTTCCTCGATGGTCTGGTTCAGTTCCTCGCGCTGCGACAGCAGCGCCTGCATCCGGTCCTCGGAGGCGTCGAGCAGCATCCGGGCCTGGGCGACCTGGCCGTCGCGGACGTCGTAGAGGTCCAGCCAGTTGCGGATCTCGGCCAGGCTGAAGCCCAGGCGCTTGCCGCGCAGGATCAGCGCCAGGCGACCCTTGTCGCGGCGGTCGTAGATGCGCTGGGTGCCGCGACGCAGCGGGCTCAACAGGCCCTTGTCCTCGTAGAAACGCAGGGTGCGGGGGGTGATGTCGTATTCCAGCGACAGGTCCCTGATGGAGTAGGTTTTCGATTCGCTCATGATGGTGTAATCTCTGGCAGAACGGTGGGTGACGCAGGGTTTGCGACGATTGCCCAATTACCTATGTTACGTTGACGTAAACGTCAAGTGCGGACCGGCCGTTCCCGCGAGGTATTTTTCCGACATTCCCCTGTCCGCGTGTCCGAGGCGCCGTCATGTCCAGCCAGCCGACCAACTACCGACAGTTCTGGCCCTATTACCTGCGTGAGCATTCGCGCATCCTGACCCGCCGCATGCACTACTTCGGCACCGGCGTGGCCGTGGTCGGCATCGCCGCCACCATCGCCACCGGCAACCTCTGGTTCCTGCTCGCCGCGGCGGTTGGCGGCTATGTCCCGGCCTGGGTCGCGCATTTCTTCGTGGAGAAGAACCGCCCGGCGACCTTCCGCTATCCCTTCTGGTCCCTGATCAGCGACTTCCGCATGTTCTTCATGTGGCTCGCCGACCGCCTGCAACCCGAACTGAAACGCGCCGGCTGCCTGGCCGCGATCGACATCGACGAACCGGAAAAGCCGAAGCCCGAACGCAAGACGCAACAGAAGACCGCGGCTTGACGGACCGGGCAGCAGGGCGCGTTGCCATCATCGCCGACGCGCGGGAGCATCTCGGCCCCGACCTGGCACGGAAACTGGCGGCACGGAACCACCACCTGGTCCTCGGCGCCCCTGCCCCCGGGCTGGTCGATGAACTGACGGCCATGGGTGCCACGGTCATTGTCTCGGAAGGCTTCACTGGTCCGGAAGACCTGGCGAAAGCCGGAACCGTGCCGGAACTCGTCGATCTCGCGATCCGGCATTTCGGCGGCTTCGACTGCGCCTTCATCCGGCCCGCCGTCCACGTTGTCGGTGACATCCTGTCGGCCACGCCGGGCGACCTGCAACGGGCCTTCGACGGCAACATGCTGCCCGCTTTCCTGGCCCTGAGGGCCTTGCTGCCACCGCTGGTCGGGCAGGGGCGCGGCGGACAGATACTGATCGGCAGCAGTGGCACGGGGGTGAAACCGAGCCCGCAGGCCACGGTCTATTCGGCCACCAAGGCCGGGGCCATCATGCTGGTCCGCAATGCCGCGCTGACCGCCGCGCCCCATGGCATCACGGTCAACGCGATCGGCACCATGGCGCTCGACTACCCCGGCTTCCTGGATGCCAGCGGCGCCAACGACCCGGCGGTTCTGGCGAAGATCCTCGCCACCATCCCCGGCCGCCGCCTGGGCAACCCGGCCGAGGTGGCCCATGTCGCCGCCGCCCTGCTGGACGGCGAAAGCAACTTCATGACCGGCGAGTTCGTGTCCCTGTCAGGCGGCTGGACCAGCACCTGAGACCGCGCATTTCGGCGCAGGGATGCTCCAGGCCCACGGGATCGCGATCAGTTCGGCTTCACACCGGGATCGTCGTCGCACAGGTCGGCCAGCTTGTCCATCATGACGCCGCCCCCCTGTTCGGCGTCCACGACGGTGACGGCGCGGCGGTAATAGCGGGTCACGTCATGGCCGATGCCGATGGCGATCAGCTCGACGGGGGAGCGGGTCTCGATGTGTTCGATGGTCTCGCGCAGGTGGCGGTCCAGGTAGTTGCCGGTGTTCACCGACAGGGTGGAATCATCCACCGGCGCACCGTCGGAGATCACCATCAGGATGCGGCGCTGTTCGGGGCGGGCAATGACCCGTTCGTGGGCCCAGAGCAGGGCCTCGCCGTCGATGTTCTCCTTCAGCAGCCCTTCTCGCAGCATCAGGCCGAGGTTCTTGCGCGCCCGGCGCCAGGGCATGTCGGCGGGCTTGTAGACGATGTGGCGCAGGTCGTTCAGGCGGCCGGGGTTGAGCGGCTTGCCCGCGGCGAGCCAGCGTTCGCGTGACTGGCCGCCCTTCCAGGCGCGGGTCGTGAAGCCCAGGATCTCCACCTTCACCGCGCAGCGTTCCAGCGTGCGGGCCAGGATGTCGCCGCACATGGCGGCCACCGTGATCGGCCGGCCGCGCATGGAGCCGGAATTGTCCACCAGCAGGGTGACGACCGTGTCGCGGAAATCCGTGTCGCGCTCCATCTTGTAGGACAGCGGCAGCGACGGATTGGCAACGACGCGGGCCAGCCGGGCGGTATCCAGGTAGCCGTCTTCCAGGTCGAAATCCCACGACCGGTTCTGCTTCGCCATCAGGCGGCGCTGCAAGCGGTTGGCCAGCTTGCTGACCACGGACTGCATGTGGTGCAGCTGCTGGTCCAGCTGCGCGCGCAGGCGGGTCAGTTCCTCGTTGTCGCAGAGGTCACTCGCCTCCACCACTTCATCGAAATCGGTGGTGAAGGGGCGATAGGCCGGGCGCGGCGGTTCGTTGGCGAAGTCATCGGGGTAGAGCGGGCGACGGCCCTTGCCGGCCTCGTCCCCTTCCCCTTCCATCTCGTCATCACCGGACGACTGGACCTGTTCGCCCTGCTGGTCGGCGGCGTCCTCGCCATCCCCGGCCTCGGCGGACTGGGGTTCGGCGGCGTCCTGGCTGCCGTCCTGGCCCTCTTCCTCGCCCTGCTGCTGCTGTTCGGCGTTGTCGTCGGATTCCTCGTCCTCGTCCTCGTCGCCGTCGGTCTGCTCGTCTTCCATGTAGCCGAGGTCGCGGATCAGCTGCCGCGCCGCCTTGGCGAAGGCCTTCTGGTCATCCAGGTTGCCAAGCAGGCCGTCGAGGTCGCTGCCGCTTTTCTCCAGCAGGTCGGCGCGCCAGAGGTCGAGCAGGTTGCGCCCGTCGGCGGGCAGTTCGCGGTCGTTCAGGGCCTCGCGCATCAACAGGCCGACGGCCTCGGACAGCGGGGCCTCGGCCTGGTCGCGCAGGCGGCCATAGCCGCGCACCCGGCAGCGTTCTTCCAGCGCCGCGTGCAGGTTGTCGGCGACGCCCATCATCTGGCGGGAGCCAATGGCCTCCACCCGTGCCTGCTCGATGGATTCGAAGATCGCCCGGGCGGTGCCGCCCTGGGGCATGTTGCGCTGGTGAACCGCGCGGTCGTGGTGGCGCAGGCGCAGCGCGAAGGCATCCGACGTGCCCCGCACCTGGGCCAGTTCGGCCTTGTCCATCTGCCGTCCGGGGACAGGCAGACGCGCGCGCTTGCCGCGCAGGGTCGGCGTCTCGGGGCCATAGCTGACCTCGAGCTCCCTTTCCCCCGACATGGCCCGCATCGCGGCCGCAACGGCGCGCTTGAACGGTTCTGTCGGCCCTTCCGTACCCTTGCTCACCTGGCAGGAATCCTTCGAAATTGTCTCGTGGTCCGTGCCGCCCCTCTCCGCCACCCGACCAGCCAGCGACAGTATCCCGGATCGCGGGGGCGGGTGGGGGAGAGGGGCGGCGCGGACCGCAGGAAAACTAGCTCACCGTCGCCATGGCTGCCGATTCCGGCAGGTCCATGCCCAGGCTGCGCTGGTAATATTCGGCGACGATGCTGCGTTCGGTCTCGTCGCACTTGTTCAGGAACGTGACCCGGAACGCGAAACCGACATCACCGAAGATCTCGGTATTCTCCGCCCAGGTGATCACCGTCCGGGGGGACATGACCGTGGAAATGTCACCCGCCACGAAGCCGGCGCGGGTCAGGTCGGCCACGTTGACCATGGCGCTG
Organism: uncultured Alphaproteobacteria bacterium; assembly: GCA_913064755.1. Lineage (GTDB taxonomy): Bacteria > Pseudomonadota > Alphaproteobacteria > Minwuiales > Minwuiaceae > Minwuia. The sequence continues at coordinate 5,746 of CAJYBQ010000001.1, read as the reverse complement.
AGCAGCTTCCGGCCCTCCGGCGTGTCGTAGGACGGGGTCTTGGCCAGGACGATCCCGGCCTCTTCGTCATGCTCCAGGTAGTTCAGCGTGGTGACGATGTTCCAGCGGTCCATCTGGCCCTGGTTGATCTGCTGCGTGCCGTGATACAGGCCGGTGGTGTCGCCCAGGCCGATCGTGTTGGTGGTGGAGAACAGGCGGAAGCTCTTGTGCGGATGCAGCACGCGGTTCTGGTCCAGCAGGGTCAGCTTGCCGTCGTGTTCCAGCACGCGCTGGATCACGAACATCACGTCGGGGCGACCGGCGTCATATTCGTCGAACACCATGGCGACCGGGTTCTGCAGCGCCCAGGGCAGGATGCCGTCCTTGAACTCGGTGACCTGCTGGCCGTCGCGCAGGACGATGGCGTCCTTGCCCACCAGGTCGATACGGCTGATGTGGCTGTCCAGGTTGACGCGCACGCAGGGCCAGTTCAGCCGGGCCGCGATCTGTTCGACGTGGGTCGACTTGCCGGTACCGTGGAAGCCCTGGATCATGACGCGGCGGTTGTGCTTGAAGCCCGCCAGGATGGCCAGCGTGGTTTCCCGGTCGAACAGGTACGTCGGGTCGATCGGCGGCACGCGGTCGGTCGTTTCGGAGAACGCCGGCACCTGCATGTCGCTGTCTATGCCGAACGCCTCGCGCGCGGAAACTACCTGGTCCGGGTCGCCCGCAGGCAGCGTCGGCAGGTCGTCAAAATCCCTTGAAGTCATTCGTATCCCCTGGAGATGGAGGGACCGCTGGCTGCCCCGGGGAGGCCGGGACACGGGTCGTCAGGAAAGACCGGCGTTGAGCACGCTGAAGGCCTGGTTGATGTTCTTCAGCCGGTCCTCGGCGCGGCGATCGCCGCCATTGGCGTCCGGATGAAACCGTTTTACCAGTTGCTTATAGTGTCTCTTGAGCGCGTGCAAGTCATCGGTCGGGTCTACGTCCAGTGTTCTGAACGCATCCCTCTGTTCCGCCGTGTACTGGCGCCTCTGGCGCATCTTTTCCGCCTCCCGCGCGGCCTTTCTCTCGGCCCGGTCGTCGGCAAAGCCGAAGGGGTCGGAAAACGGCGCATCGGTCCGCATCGTGGCCGTGCGATGACCCATCGGCCAGGTCTCCCGATGGCCATAGGCCGCGGAGTTCTGGAAGGTCATGGCCTCGTCGGGTTCCATGTCGGCGAAATAATTGTAGGACTTGTTGTACTCGCGGACGTGGTCCAGGCAGAACAGGTGATACCCGGCGGTGCCGTCGCGGGACTTCGGCGCGCGGAACTCCCCCGGTTCGAGACCGCCTGCCTTGGCGCAGGGCTGCGGCGACGGGTCATCGGAAATGATCCGCCCCGCGTAACGCGTGCGGCTTCTCTGCTGCGGTCGTGACATGCGGCGGATTATGGTGAGGCTGATCGGCGGGGGCAAGCTTGACAGGCGCGACAAAGCACCAAAGATCGGCGATACCTTGCAGACGTGATCGCCAGATGTAACCGGGGCGGGCATACCGTACCGGTCGAACGCAACCCCGGGGACATTCCATGACCTATGCCAAACGCATCCATCAGCGCCTGACCGAGGGCCTGGACCCCGTGCTGCTGCAGATCGAGGATGAATCCCACAAGCACAAGGGCCATGTCGGCGCCCGGCCGGAGGGGGAAACCCACTTTCACGTGCGGATCGTCTCCGCCGCCTTCGAGGGGCAGAGCCGCGTCAACCGCCAGCGCAGCGTCTACCGCCTGCTGAAGGCGGAGATGGACGAGCGCGTGCACGCCCTCGCCCTGGAAACCCTGACTCCGGCAGAAGCCGCCCGGTAAGACCGCCCCCACGGAGCACCGGCAACGGCAACGGCACCGCTGCCGGGCAACCGGACCATCCGGCCTGCCGCCCCGGGGCTGATCCCGGGACGGCAGGGGATCGGGACCGCGGCGCTACTTCCGGTCCACGACGATGAAATCGACCGGCACCCGGCCCGCGTCGCGGAACACCAGCACCAGGGCGTGCATCTCGCCCGACTTCAGGGCCGCGTTCAGACCCATCAGCATGATGTGATCGCCGCCGGGCTGCAGGACGGCCTCCCCGCCCGCGGGGACGTCGATGCCGTCGACCTGGCGCATCTTCATGCGACCGTTCTCGTGCAGGTGGGTGTGCAGTTCGGCGCGGGCGGCCTGGTCGTATTCGACATCGACCAGCCTGTCCGCCGGCCCCTTGTTGACGATCTTCACGAAGACCGCCCCGGTCCCCGCCTTGCCGATGCTGGCAAAGGCGTGCGGGTGGACCAGGGTCAGGTCGCCGCTGGTGACCTCGTGCGCGGTGGCCGGCACGATGGCCGCCCCCAGGCCCAGGGTGATGGCCAGGACGAGACCTGGCAGGGCCAGGTTCCGGATGGTGTTCAGCTTCTTCAGGCATGCCAGCATGGCAATTGCTCCTTTCATTGGGGTCACCAGGCGTACTGGAGACCAAGGGTGAGAATGACGTCCGTGTCCATCTGCGGTCCGTTCAGGTTCTGGTAGACGGGCACCGCTGCCTCGAAGGCGAAACGCAGGCCCCGCAGGTTGCCCCGCTGCCCCGCGAGGTTGTCCGGGTCGGCGATCTGGTCCGGTGGCGCGGCGGAAGCGACCCTGGCGTGGTCGGAACCCGCGTCGGCGGGGGTCGAGAGGGCGAGAATCGCCACTCCCGCGGCGGCGAGCAGGTGGCTCACCGCAAACAGGCGTATCTGCATTGCAATCCTTGTCTCGCTGACCCGGTTCCAGCCCGGATCAGCCGTTTCCAGCTGTCGAAATCAGGTGAGATCGAAGCCGGAAACCGGCGGCGCGCGCGGGCGCGCCTGCCGCTGGACAGGGGAGGGAAGGACCGGGGCGGACTGCAGCCGCTCGGCCGGAACAAGTGCCGCGATGCTGGCCGGATGCTGCAGCGCCAGCACCGGATCCTGCAGCCCGGCACCACAGCCCTGGCTGCATTCCGGGCAGGTATCGTGAACCGGCTGCGCAGGCAGGCCATCGGGCGGGGTCACGGACCGCAGGCCGTTCGGCGTGCAGATGACGAGGCCCAGCCCCTCGGTCGATGATCCCACGCCCTGGTGGGTCATCTGCACCGCACAGGCGACCCAGAACCACGCATGGAACGCCACCGCGATGACCGCGAAGGCGCAGATGACGGGCTGGAACATGGTCATGCGGCTGTGCATGGGCGACAGACTGCCGTGCGTCGTCGGCCACCGCGATGTGGCAGAATGGCGCTTCGGCGGGCTTGCCGGCAAAGCGCCGGCAGCGGCCCGCCTGGCGTGCTTCAGCTCTGGCGCATCCGCCGCAGCACGGCGGAGCAGGTCAGGATCACCCGCTCGTCGGTATAGATCTCGCCGCGCATGAAGACCATCTGGCCGGTGCGGCGCACCACCTCCGACCGGGCCTTGATGATCTCGCCCAGGTTGCCGCTGGCCATGAACTCGGCATTGAACGACACGGTGAAGACGCCCCGGTCGGTGGTGCCCACCGTGCCCGCCGCGCACATCATCAGGTCGGCAAAGGTCATCAGCAGGCCGCCATGCACGATGCCGCCGGAATTGCAGTGCTTTTCCTCGGCCCGGAAGGCGAACCGCAGCCGGTCGTCGCGCAGGCGCCAGAAGAACGGGCCGGTATTGGTCTCGTGCGGGTCCTTCGGGTCGAACACCCGGTAACGGTCACCGGGATTGCGCTTCGCGGCGAAGTAGTCTGCGTCGTCTTCCATGCTGTCCCTCCCCGGGGTCGTGTCAGTCGAAACCGTGCGGGCTCCGGAACCCGCCGGTCAGGGCCTCGATCACCCGCGCGACACCCAGGGTGCGGCGGTCGCCCAGCTCCGGCCCCACGACCTGGATGCCGACGGGCAGGTTCTGGCTGGTCAGCCCGCCGGGCACCACGGTGCCGGGCAGATAGCTGACACCGGTCATCCCGGCCCAGAACAATTGCTGGAAATAGGGCACGGTCTGGCCGTTCACCGTCAGGGTCCGGGAGCCCATGGCCTCCGATTCATCATGCGGGAAGGCCGGGACCGACGCGACCGGGCAGAGCAGCACATCGTAGGCATCGAAGAAATCCGCCCAGGCGTAGCGCATCCGGGTCCGCGCCTCGTTCGCCGCCGCCCAGTCGCGATGGCGAATGGTCTGCGCCCGCAGCACCTGCGCACCGTCGGAATCGTCGTCGGGCGACAGGCCTTCCACCCGCAGGATGTTCTCCCGATAGGCCGCTTCCGGCATCCGGGCGGCCATCGCGGCATGCAGCAGGGTCATGTAGGTGTTCATGCAGTCCTGCGGGGAGAACGCCGGACGGGCGTCCGCATCGATGATGGCCCCGGCATCGGCCAGCGCATCCGCCGCATGCCGCAGGATCTTCTGCACGCTCTTGTCGACCGGCGCGATCGGGTCGTCCAGCCACAGCGCGACGCGCAGCCCCTCGGCCCCGTCCACGCCGGACGGCGCCAGGTCCAGCCGCCAGCCGGGATCGGCCAGCCGGTCGGACCCCGCCGTCAGGTCCAGCGCCAGTTCCAGGTCGTCGATGCTGCGTGCCAGCGGGCCGACCACCGAGATGTCGGACGGCGTCAGCCCCCCGGTCAGGGCATGGCCGCGCATCGGCACGATGCCCCCGGTCGGCCCGTGACCGCAGACCCCGGAATAATCCGCCGCGCTGCGGACCGACCCGCCGCTCTCGCACCCGAACTCCCGTCCCCCGACCCCCGCCGCCCGCCCCCCCGCGCACCGCGGGCCCCGCGCCGCCCTAGGCCCTAGCCCCCGCGCGCCGCGCCGCGCTGGAGGCCGCCGCCGATACCTGGGAAGTCCTGATCAAAGATGAATTTGCCGACATCCCGGCGGGCCACGTCTTTACCGTCCGCAACCCCCAGAGCTTTTCATCATTTGAAAAAATTGTCCTGACCAAACCGATCGACGATCTCTTGGTCTTTGTCGGGGCCACCAGCAGCCTGCCACCCATCGCCCCGGGGATTGAGGCAGCAGCCCGCGCAGGCCCTTCCTTTGCCGCCAATGGCGACATCTTCTGTGCCGGAGAGAATGTTCATGGCAGCCAATTGTACCGAGCTGATACCGGAGCCGCAGAAGCGATCAAGTGTGACGCCACTCGCTTTCACATCATAGCCAGCATCCAACGCCGCCATTCGCGCGAGGTCCCCGCTTTGCACACCGCGCTGTGAGCTGGTGCCAAAGATTACATCGCCGACATCGGCAGTGTTGACGTCATTGCGCTCAGCGATGGCCTTGAGAACTGTGGCCCCAAGGTGTTGCGGGTGTTGTTCGGCCAGCGCGCCTTTTCCTTTTTTGCCGATGCCGCGAGGTGTGCGGCAGGCATCGATAATCCATGCTTCAGACATTGTCTTACTCCTTATTTGCCCTTCCAGTTGGGGGCGCGTTTTTCGGCGAAGGCGACGGATATGACGCTGAATGTGGACCGGGAAGAACTGGAACACGCCGCCTGGTTCACCCGCGACCAGTTGTTGAATTCGCCGGAAAACGACAGTTTCCGCCTGCCGCGCAAGGATTCAATTTCGCGGCGGCTGATCGAGGACTGGATGCGCGGCGAAATCTGACCGCGTTTCAAGAGAAAGCGATCGTGGCCATCCTCCTGGCTTTCGCCTCGTTCGGCAAGCCGCTCCTGACGAGCCAGGTCGTCGAGGTGGCCCTCGGCGCGTTCCCGAAGAACAAAGTGTCCGTCAAATGGCGCAACACCTTCCTCGAGCGCCACTACGACGAGCTG